>DAOWMZ010000106.1 GCA_030642845.1 Candidatus Zixiibacteriota bacterium | reverse complement strand
TTGAAATCCGGTTAAATTGTGCTTATTTAGTATCCTTTGCTTAAGGTATTAAACTTATAGGGTGAGAATGAAAGTATTAGTAATCGGTTCCGGAGGAAGGGAACATGTTTTAGCCTGGAAATTAAGTAAATCCAGGAATGTCGATAAAGTCTTTTGTGCCCCGGGAAATGGTGGTATCAGCAGAGTTGCAAAATGTGTAAATATTAAAGCTAACAATATTAAAGCTCTGGTTGATTTTGCCACTCGAAATAAAATCGGCTTAACTGTGGTTGGTCCTGAAGATCCATTAACCAAAGGTATTGTTAATGAATTCCAGAAGAAACGCATGAAAATATTCGGCCCGGATCAAAAAGCTGCTCAACTTGAAGGAAGCAAAGTATTTACCAAAGAGTTCATGAAAAAATACCATATCCCAACTGCTGCTTTTAAAGTATTTTCTACTTCAGCTGAAGCTATTGGTTTTTGTAAATCGGTTGAATTCCCGGTAGTTATCAAGGCTGATGGTCTTGCTGCCGGTAAAGGTGTAATTCTTGCCCGTAATTTTGAACAGGCAGTTGCCTCTATCGAAGATATAATGAATAAGAAAATATTCGGTGATGCCGGTAACAAAATTGTAATCGAGTCTTTTCTTAAAGGTGCTGAAATTTCAGTGATGGCATTTACCGATGGCAAAACTATTTTACCTCTTTTATCAAGTCAGGATCATAAACAGGCATACGATGGCGACCGGGGTCCTAATACCGGCGGGATGGGAGCATATTGCCCAACCAGTATTATGAACAATGCCCTGTATGATCAGGTCATGGAATATATCATCAGACCTACCATTACCGGCCTTCAACAGGAAGGGATTACTTACAAAGGGATTTTATATGCCGGCCTGATGATTACAGAAACCGGACCCAAGGTTCTGGAATACAATTGCCGTTTTGGTGATCCTGAAACTCAGGTGGTTTTACCACTTTTAAAAACTGACCTTCTGGAATTAATGTTAGCCGTAGTAAACCAGAAATTAGCCGGTATCCAAAAATTAAACTGGAGCGACGAATCTGCTGCTTGTGTTGTTATGGCATCAAAAGGATACCCGAGTAAATATCGCACCGGCTTAAAAATATCCGGGCTTCAAAATGTAAACAGCAATGCCCTGCAGGTATTCCATGCAGGTACCGAACAAAAGGGGAATCAGTATGTTACCAGTGGTGGGCGAGTATTAGGAGTTGTGGGTATAGATAAAACTCTCCAGCAAGCCCTTAATAAAGCTTATCAGGGAGTTAATAAAATAAAATTCGAAGGGGCAATGTTTCGTCGGGACATCGGCTCCAAAGCATTAAAACCAAAAACAAGCGTCAGGTAATATTATGCCAAAAGTATTGATTATAATCGGTTCCAAATCTGATTCGGAATATGCAGAAAAATGCGAAAAACAACTTGAAATATTGGGAATAGAATCACATCTGGAAATATCTTCGGCACACCGACATCCCAAAAAAACAGGCAAGCTCGCATCAAATGCTGAATCTGATGGGTTTGATACCATAATTGCTATGGCCGGTTTGGCTGCAGCTTTGCCAGGTGCAGTAGCAGCTCACTCCAATCTTCCGGTAATCGGAGTACCACTCCCAGCGGCACTTGGAGGTATCGATTCTTTACTGGCTATTGTTCAAATGCCTCCGGGCATACCTGTTGCGACCGTTGCAGTTGGAAACCCGGGTGCTAAAAATGCAGCCGTCCTGGCGGCCAGAATTTTAGCCCTTAAATACCCTGAGATTAAAAAAAATCTCGAAGAATTCCGTAAAAATTTATAAACATTTGAACCTAATTAAGAGTTATTTTGTAGAATATTTAAATATTAAAGGGAGACTTTATGATTAAAGTACGCAAAATCAAGACATTTTTATTATCAATCCTCGCCATGATGATCCTTCTGGTAAGCGGAGTATCCGCTGACCCTGAACTTGCAAAGGAGCATTACAATACTGCGATCAAAGCCAAACAGGCAGACAAAATCGAAGAAGCAATTACATTCTACAGACTAGCATTGGATACTGATAAAAATTATGCAGACCCCTGTATCAATCTTGGTGCTATCTATTTTGAGCAGAAGAACTACGATGGTGCTCTGGATATGTTTAAAAAAGCAACCGAACGTGATGCTACCCGTACGGAGGCCTTTGCTAATCTTGGAAGAGTTGAATATGCTCTAAAACATTATACTGAATCCGAAGCAGCTCTTAAAAAAGCATTTGAGATGGATAAATCTGATAAGGAGCTTTATAAAGACCTCGGTAAAGTTTATTCCCGTCAGAGAAAATATAATGAGACTATTAAGATTATAGAAGAATACCACAAACAGGGTAGTGGTGATAATTATTCATATTACCTACTCGGTACTGCCTATAAAAAAATTAATAAAAAAACTGAGGCAATCGCTGCTCTGAAAAAATCAATTGAATTGAAACCTAAATACTATCAAGCTCATTCAACTCTGGGGAGTATATATTTAGGTCAGGAAAAATTCTCTAGTGCTGCCGGTGAATTTAAAAAAGTTCTGAATATTAAACCAAAAAATTATAATGCTGCCTATAACTATGCCATAGCGATTCAGTCGAAAGATCCTGAAGCTTATGACGCCAACATTGCCGCCTGGAATAAATTTATTAAAGTTGCAAAGAATAATGCCAGAGTCCCGAAACAGATGAAGGCTACCGCCGAAGAGACAGTAAAGTTATTAAAAGAGGCTAAAGAGTCTGCTGATATGCAGTAGTCAAAACGAGTTTATATATAAAAAATCCCAGTGTTATAAAAACACCGGGATTTTTTTGGTAGAATGAGGAGGAGAATTTTTAATTATTAAATTCAACGTAGCTGAATTCGTCCCAATCTAATTCGACTTCATCATTATTATCAATCTTAATAAATATCCCTTTATTGTCGCCATCAACATCATTTGAACCACGAAGCCTAAAAGTTCTGCCATCAAGAGTGGTTACAATCGAAGTCCGGTGTGATCTCTTTTCAATTTTTCTTATCAATCCGAATTCAATATCAAATTCAATATCATGATATTCACCGTCAAGAATCTCCCAGGAATATTCTTCATCATCATCCCATCGGATTCTTCCGGTATAACTGTCGCCATCTTCGGTATAAACAGTTCCCATCAAGGGATGCCCGCCATCAAACTCATTATATTTAACCTGTCGGGGAGCTTTTGTAAATTCAAGTTTATCAAATTCATCCCATTCAACAACAACCTGTCCAAAACCGGGATCAGAGATAATAATTCCACGATTGCCGTCATCGATATCATTGGAATTTTTAAGAAGCTTTTCATCTCCATTGGTTAAGGTAACAGTTGCTCCATTGGAGGAATAGCGCTCAATTGATTTTATCTTGCCAAATTTAATTTTCCTGCTTCTGCCCTTTTCATCACCGTCCAATATATCACCGGTGAATAATTCATCTACATCCCAGCAAACATATCCGGTAAATTCATCACCACGACGAGAAGTCAGGGTTCCAAACAATCTTTCCCCAAAATAGGATTCATCATCATAATCGGCTGATGCAAATTCAATCAACTCAATATCATCCCATAATAGTTCGACATCCCCCTCACTTTCATCCTCAATGATAATCTCCCTGATGCCATTTCCTATATCTGTTGAGCCGTCATATAATTCCACTTCTTCACCGGATTTCAGAACCAACAAAACGCGGTCATCATCTATCGGTTCAAAGGTTCTAATATGACCAAACCTGATTCCGGATTGAGCAGAATTAAAGATGTTCCAACTGGAGGAACTTGTTTTACCAATAGTTATTCCAAAAATTTCAATAGATGTCTCTCTGTTTCGTTTCCTTCGATCTGATTTGGATAATTTTCTTTTAGATTTATTTGAAAGGTCTTTTGTACCGTTGAGAATATCAACCCAGTTTCCTTCGTTTTTATCCCATCGGATTAATCCCTCCAGAATATCCCCATCGGTAGTCGTAATTTTTCCATAAATTCGACCTTCATTTTCGGCCATTACTGTCCCTGCGATAAAAATCATTATTAAACTGCAAAGTCCTAATAGTTTAATCATTTAAGATTAACCTCCGGTGATTTAGATATTTTCACTATAGAGATGTACGATAGCAGGATAAAAATGTTCGCTTTTTGATTGATTTATTTTGCCTAGAAGCCAATTATTATTGCAATAATATCATTTTTTTCACAATTGAGAAATCAGTTCCCGTCAGGCGGTAAAAATAGATTCCGGATGGAGCTGACCAGTTGTCTCCGGTAGTGCCATCCCAGGATGCTGTATGTATTCCGGCAGAATATTGGCTGTTTATCAGGGTTTTTATCCGCTGACCAAGGATATTATAGATATCCAGCCTGACATCTGACTTTTTTGGTAATTCAAATTGAATATTGGTGCCTGAATTAAAGGGATTAGGATAATTATGATGCAATTCCACTTTATCCGGTAAATAACCAGGAAGATAATCGTCCACTGGAGTTGGCTCACCAATTATAATTTCTCCGGAAATCAATATTGGAGTTTTTGCAGCTCCGGTAGATGTCATAATTAATGGGTACAGGCTGTCATTATATAAAGTATCAAAAGAAGTCGTAATAATATTGTTCTGCGAAGTAAAGAATATTTCAGCTAATAAATAATTTCCCTCAGTCATATACATACCTGGTGCAATTGATGATAACTCAAGAGTGAATTGGGAAAATGAATTATTAATCTGGGAATACTTATCCATATACAATGGCAGTTCGGTTCCAAATATCAATGAATCAACAATAATTGCTGCTGTATCAAATTGAACAGGAAAGAATATACTCTCAATAGTGGATGCCAAGTCAAGACTAATTACTGAAACTCCTTCTTCTCCCGGGAAAAGATTTGCAGGTTCTATTCTTATGGTATCCACAAAATCTTCAATATATTCGAACTTAAAATAACAGATAGTGCTGATATTAATAGCATTGGAATCAGTAATTTCGATATTACTGTTCCACAATCCTGGTGTTAACAGTGATTCATCAATTGATAATCTTATTATATCATTATCAGAACCTGCTGTGCGATCAATTAACAACCATGGATCAGCAGATAGTGCAATCCAATTGGTAATACCACCACCGGTATTTTGAATTGTAATAAAAGTATCAATTTCCGCAGGTAAATTGGATGCTGTTATAATGCTATCAGGTACTACTGATAGCATTGGAATATCATCCCTGATTGTCATAATAACAAGAACAGTATCAGGAGAATTAAGAGCATTGTTCGCTTCGATAATGACGGAGGTTTGATGATCGCCTGCTGATAAGCCTGCTGAATTTATTTCCAGGATTATATCCCCTGGTGCGGTTACAGTATTATTGGGAATATTGATCCATGAAGCATTTGAAGAAGCATTGCCTATAAGTTCTCCAACTCCGCTATTAGTCACACTTATTGTTCGATACTGAGTCGTATCAAAACCGAACATTGCAACAACTTCAATTGTATGAGGTGATACATTTAGCACTGCTGATTCGACATCAAGACGCACAGCTATGATACCGGTAGAGTCATGGTTGATTATATCAATTACTATGATTGCTCCGGTGTAAGTGCCATAAGGAAGAGTATCTGATGTTATAGTAACGGCAAAAGAACCCGGAGTTTCTCCGATAACAGGATTACAATTTATCCAGTTATTATATGAAAAGACTTTATACTCAAGCCTGTTATATCCTAAATCTTCAACTGTAATATATTGTGCCTCAGGCACTCCTCCCCCCTGTTCCATTTCAAATATTAATGACATGGGCGAAATTACAAGTTTGGGATCATTGTATTTTGTAATAGATGCATAAATATCATAATTGCCGTCTCTTCGGTCAACCCAGGTAACATATCTATGCGTTCCTGAAAGGGTGATCTGCGGTTTTATTTTGGTACTGTCGCCGGAATAGCCTGCATTGAAGTCAACTTCTCTAACCACTCCGTCCACGTCAATCATCTGCCCTACAATATCCCAGGCTGACGAAATTGAATCAGCCCAGACAAGACCAATATTCCCCATCCTGTCTGCCGATATTGCCGGATATTTTTGTGCTCTTTCAGTGCCGTCAGTATTGAGTTTGAAATTCCCGGTTAACTGTGTCAGGTCTTTCTGATATTTTGCTGCAAATATATCCGGATTATCAGGATAACTTCCATTGCGATAATCTACCCAAATTACAGTAAAATTACCGGCACCATCAGTTGTAATATCAGGAAATGTCTGGCGTTTATTGGTGCCATCAGAATTAACTTTTACATTAACCCCAATAGGCGTGGCATCGGAATTAAAACGCTGGATATATATATCATCGTCGCCACCACGATTGTCATACCAGGCAACCACAAACCATCCTTCAGCCGATGTTGCTACTTTCGGGTAATGCTGCTGGCTTGATCCGACATCATCGTTGACTTTAAAACTGCTTCCTATAAGACTGCCATCAGGACCAATTAATTGTCCGTAAATATCCCAATTACCATTCAGATAATCAGCCCAGACCACAACTCCGGCTCCCCATGCAGAG
>DAOWMZ010000065.1 GCA_030642845.1 Candidatus Zixiibacteriota bacterium | reverse complement strand
CTGAAAGAGTTACTACTCCTGCATCAGTTCCTGCTGGGGGTGATGATGTAAGCCAGGTCTCCGTATTTGTTACTGACCAATTCAACACCTGACCACCAGTATTAGAAATATTCAGGAATTTATCAGCAGGATTATCCCCACTGGCAACTGCATTAAAGTAGAAGACTGAAGGGTCATACCCTATTTCCGGTGGTTGAGGAGCAACCTGTAAATCAATATATACATATATTGGAGAGTTTGTAGCTTCTGTAGATTGTACTCTTATTGAATCCAGATATGAACCCTCTGATAAACCTAGAGTATTAGGGAGTACATTAATAACCTGAGTTGTAATACCACTTGTCGGGCTTAATGTAATCCAGGAAATTGTTTCAACTAAATTAAAACTAATAGGCTGGGCATCGGAGCTGACCGTAAAAGATTGTTGATCGGGACTACTCTGACCTTCAACAGCGTTAAAAAATAACGTATCAACAGATGTGACCAGATTTGCCAATTGCACACAGGCTGTATCACGATATAAAACTCTTCCCGTGAAGTATGGTTTATAGGTGGCTATGCCGGTAGTTGTAAGTAAATATGTGGAACCGGAACTAAACGAAAGAGTATCCAATGCAATTGAATCACAAATATCCCATGATGAAGCCGTAAAAAAATAAGATGCCCAAAGGACTCTGTTTGGCTGAGGTGAATATCCTGGTCCAAAAGTTAGACCACCATGTAAAAATCTCAAATTTGCATTGGTAATAGCAATGTTGTCATCTTCATAATGATAGGGACCAAGATCATAAGCAGCATCTATTTCCGGTCCGGAAAAAGCACTATCCATTTGAATATTGGGATTATCCCAGAAGAACCCCATTGAATGACCAAATATTTGATTAGAGTCATCGAATACATATAAATCCATCTGTAAATCAAATGTCCCGGTAGTATAATCCGGGGTAACGCTGAATACTACATCTACAGTATCTGCCTCTCCCAAATCATACTCATCCTGAACAAACTGAGCCATACCTGTCGATGATAACAGGAGAACAATCGACATCAGTACAACTAAAATTTTCACATTCATTTCATGCCTCCGTGCAGTAATTTTGATATAAAAATTATTTTCTTATTTGTTAATCTCATTGTTTAAATAAATAGTATGAGACTTATGCTGATAAAATATGACCCTTATAGTGGAATAATTTTAACATAAGGAATGAACATAACGATTAAGAATATGTACCTTTGAGGACTTTGTATTTGATTTTAGGAATAATTTGTTTTTCAAAAAACACATAATACCGTCAACTTCATTCCCCCAGCAACAAGATCACAGAAACCTAATAAGCATACTTCTATTTACTTAGACAGTAAGACCATTTTTCAACAATAGTAATATAAGCAATTCCCCCCCCATAAGTCAAGTTTATTTAAATAACACTCTATTGAAGCTCTATTTCTTTTTCAATTTTGATGTCCTTGAAGTAGTAGATTTTTTTTTAGTAGTCCGTTTTTTTCTTCTCTTTGCTTTTTCAATCTCTTCTGCGAATATCTTTTCAAGCGTGTAAGAAGAAGGAGTAAAATCAAGAAGGCATACTTCAAATAATTCATCCACTCTTTCAATATATGTAAATTTTGTTTTTCTAATAATTTCTTTAGGGAGTTCTTTGATATCTTTTATATTTTCTTTTGGAAGAGCAACGTGATGAATACCAGCCCTATAAGCTGCGGAAATTTTTTCTTTAATGCCGCCAACCTGGAGAACTTTCCCTCGTAATGTGACTTCACCTGTAACAGCAATATCATTTCGTATCGGACGCTCCGCCATTACGGATGCAATAACAAGACATACTGTAATTCCGGCTGAGGGACCGTCTTTGGGAATCGCTCCCGATGGGAAGTGAATGTGAATATCAAAATTATTAAAATCGTTGGCATCAATGCCCAACACATCTGCCTTGGAGCGGACATAGGAATGGGCGGCCTGGATAGACTCCCGCATTACTTCGCCAAGAGATCCAGTTGTAAAAATCTGTCCATCCCCTTTCATTTTGAGACCTAAAAAAAACATCAGATCTCCCCCTGTTCCTGTCCATGCTAAACCTGCGGCGGTTCCTATCTCTGGAGAGCTGACAGCTTTTTCAGGAATAAAAACCGGTGCTCCAAGATATGTTTCCACATTTTTTTCATTTATTGACCATATCTTTTTCTTCTTCTCTGATTTTTCAAGAGCAATTTTCCTGAACAATTTTTCAATCTGCTGTGAAAACCCAAGCAATCCGGCTTCCATCGTATAATTGATAATTATTCTGGTTAGGATTTTATCACTGAGTTTAATTTCTGATTTTACTAATCCATGTTTTTTCAGTAGTTTTGGAATCAAAAACCTTTTTGATATAATAATCTTTTCCTTTTCAATATATCCGGGGAGTTCAATAATATCAAATCGTGGTAGAAACTGTTCAGGGATTTCATCATAAGATCGCACAGAACAGATAAAGAATATTTTTTGAAAATCAAAAGGGATGCCTATATAACGATCCAGAAATCTGGAATTCCAACGACTATCAATAACCTCAAGTAAAGCCATATTAACCGAGGAGTCGTTTTCCATGTTAAAATAATCAATATCATCAATAAGTACTATCGGATCACACGATCCAGCTTCTCTTAGAGTACGAACAATCTTCCCCGGCATTGCCCCCAGAAAAGTACGCGTTGATCCTTTTATCTCGCTGACTTCGGAGATACCACCTACTGAGATGCGGACAAATTCTTTACCTAAAGCATGGGCAATGGCTTTAGCCAACGATGCTTTTCCGGTTCCTGATGCTCCTACCAGGCATATCGTCGGCCCTTCATTTATTCCGCCAAGAAGCTTTCTTACCGATAGGCGTTGTAATACAGACTCTTTAATCAATGCGGGTCCGTAGTAGTCAGTTTCAAGGATTTTTTTAACATCAGCAATTTCATAATTTTCAGGAGTGTATTTACCCCACGGCAGTGATAAAATCCAATCTAGATAATTCTTTGTTACTCCGTATTCCGCAGAGGCCTGAGAGATGTTTGAAAGTCGGTCAATTTCTATTTTAGCCCGAGCAACAACATCAGCCGGAAGGCCAGGTGAATTTTTAATTATTCTTCGGAAACGAACCGCTTCTTTTTCTTCGGAGAGATCTTCGCCAAGTTGCCTACGTATTTCGAATAACTGTTGTTTTAAATAATGACGTTTTTGTTCTTCTTCAATAGTTGTTTTAACATTATCCTCAATA
Organism: Candidatus Zixiibacteriota bacterium; assembly: GCA_030642845.1. Taxonomy (GTDB): domain Bacteria; phylum Zixibacteria; class MSB-5A5; order GN15; family FEB-12; genus DAOWMZ01. Next base: position 4,565 of record DAOWMZ010000065.1, on the reverse strand, counting down.
CTATGAGCTGTAGCCGCCCGGCTTAACTCCGCATTGAGATATTCCAGAAGTTTTCCAAATCGATTCTTCAGGTTAACAGTTTCCAATAATTCCTGTTTGGAATTAAGAGGAAAATGAAATATTGAGGCAACTTTATCCGCTAACAAGGAAGGATCTTTCTCGTTCATTTTAATAACATTGAGCTGTTCTGGGGAATAACCCGGGTCGAGCTGAGTAATTTCACGTATGATCGATATTACCTGATTAACATATTCACCTAATTTTTTACTGACAGAGGATGGGGATTGGAGACTATTTATTACAGCTTCAAGATACGGATCCTGTTTGACTATTTTATTGATGATAACCCTGCGAATGCCCTCAATTGTAACAACCAGTGATTCCCCGGGTCCTACTCTGCTGTCCCTGATCACGGCCAGAACTCCGACCTGATGAATTTTGGCACCATTATTATCGCCTGGATGTTTGGGTGTATAGGATGCAACGAATTCTCGGTTTCCATCCAGACAGTATTTTATAAGCTCCAGATTATCGGGACGACCCATCTGAAGAGTCATCATCATTTCAGGAAACAGCACTCCTGTTTGCAATGGAAGTACCGGTAGTTTTTCTTCCCTGTCCGATGCCAGAATTGGCTGACTGCTTTTGGATTTAATAATTTCTATTTTATTGTCATTTTTAGTCAAAACTTACTCCATTATTTATTTGAAGTAAGTTAGCCTTTCTCAATCACAAAAGTCAATTTTAATTTGGAAGCATAGCTTCTCTTATTTTTATTCGGTCTTTCATTAAATTTGTATTCTTAGACTTTTCCAATAAGTCCACTTATCTATACTATATTTGATTCGCGTAGTGGCGGGGCTTGTCTCCGCCATATAATCCGCCATATAAATGGAAAATGATGTCCGGGCGACACAAGGCCGCCCTCTACGTGAGTTTGAGAGTCTATTGTAAATTCGACAGTCAACCTTCGACTAATTGATCGGTTCTGATCCCTGGCCTGAGAACATACGGCTTAATTCAAAGTCCGGGTGGTCTTTGAGATTATCCATATTGATGCTTATCTGGGCCGGTTCCATTTTGAGCCGGTAGTAACCGAGGCGATTGTTTTCAAAAACCGGCCAATCCATATTTATACCGGCTGCTATTTCGTTTTTCATCCGGTAGAGATAACGGGCCTGATTGAAACCCATTTCGATATCCTCTTTGTAAACCCAGCCGGTATCACGGTTCATCCGCGACCAGGCTAATTTGACAAAATATTTAAATGATTTGCCCGTCAGACGAACCGGGAAACCGTTAATCCGAACCAGATACCTTTCCCGCTCATAGCTTCCATCGATCACAATTGATTCCGGTTTACTGGTGAGGGCAGGCATCGCCTGAGTATTATTTGTGTTCTGATGCACCTGGGGCTGCATATCAACCTCCTCTTTAAGAGTGTTTAGTTTTTCATTGAAACATATTAACTTACCCCTCCCCTTAATGATTTCCGGTAACTGTTCCGGTGGATAATTGGCAAGATCAGCAATAGTTTTTATACCGGACGCATGCATTGCAATAAAATCCGATCTTACCAGAATGTCGCCAAACGACAGATATAACCGCTCAAGCGAAAATGATAGGCCATGCCGCAAACAGAAGCTGAGTTCTTCGAGTTCTTTTTTAGCCGGATGACTCTGGTCAACCGCTGTTAGCAGATGCGACAGGGACGTTACAAAATGAGCCGCTTTATCCCCCAGGCTCATAATCTGTCCCAGATGAATCTGGAATTGCTCTTCCAATTCCTGAACGGGTGTCATATTGATCCACTCATAGAGCACCATCATGCTTTTCAAACGTCCGGCAACACTTGCTTTGAGAGGCTCGCGATGATGACTGCAATCAACCAGAAAGCAAGCCTCTTCTATCAGGTAATCGTACTGGCGGTAAAGCATTTTCAGAGAACCGTTCTGGCTTCGTTCATAACGGGTCAAAATTCCCGGCGGAAGATTCCAATCCGGTGCGCCAAGAGCCAATGCTATCCAACCGGCAGGTGTTTGCGGATGCTGGTCTTTTAAAGCGTTTATAAAATATTCCGCCTGTAGCACGGTCAGTCCTGTTTTAGCAACTGCCAACCCTGCCGGTGAAGCGGCAATACGGCCATCGACAATCTCCAGCAGTTCAATTTTCCCCAACCGTATTACGGCTTCTTCTAATAAAGGAGAATCATCTTTATCAGAATTAGTCAGTGCATAAAGGGTGCCCTGTATTAAATGATTGAGTTCATCGGTATCCGAAGCCAGACCGGTTGCCACCATATTGAGAACCCAATCATCGATATGGCTATTTAGAAAGGCGGATTCTATCGGCTCCGAATCATCAGGGCGGATATAATTTTCCCAAAGGATATCGCTATCGAACTCCGACTGCGCCAGTACAATGGCTCTCCCCGGTTTACCATTGGCATAACCCAATCGTCCGGCTCGTCCGGTAATATTATCAAATTCTGAACGACTGACAGGCATCAAAACCGGCTTGTCATCATAGGCTCCGGGAACATATTTGACCGTCTCAAGGAAAACAGTATCAGCAGGAAGATCTACCCCCATAGCTAAAGTGGAAGTTGAGAAAATTACCCTTATCTCGTTGTTTACAAACGCTTTCTCTACTACCTGACGTTGGCGTGGAGAAAGGTCGGAATTATGAAAAGCGACTCCCCGGCTGAGTGCCTGACAGAGAGTTCGGATTAAAAATGAACTTTCCTCTTCCTGAAGTTTTTCGACCGCATCTTTCGCTGAGGGCCAGTTTACCGCCGATGCTAAACGGAAAGCATAGTCAACTGTTTCACGGCGTGATTTAAGAAAAACGAGTGTAGAACCTTTTTCATTTTTGATCTGATTGACAAAACATTCAAATGGCTCCTCACCGGCGGTCATCGTCTCAAACGGTTCGATTCCGTCCAGTCCCTCATTATAGGTTCGGTAGCGGTATGATCCCTGAGTTGCTATTCCCCGGTGCAGATCGACCGGCCTTGTGGTTTCCTCGACCAGTGTTGCCCCTAACCAATCGGCCAAACGACCAGCCGCACACTCGGCATCCCCGATCACCGCCGACAATCCGACAAACGAAGTTTTATAAACCGAAGCTAACATCTTGGTCAACATTCGCTCTAAAATTACCCCTCGTCCCGGTTCGGCGATAGACTGGATTTCATCGACAACGACCAATCCGATAGTACCGAGAATATCAAGATTGGCGGTCAGCAGGAGATCAAATTTTTCATAAATAGCGACCGCAACCTGATAATTACCCTGAGCAAAATCTTTGTTATTTTCAGGATGATCTCCGGTTGCTATCAGGCATTTCACCCCCAGCGGTTCGTAGGTCTCTTTGAGATTTCGGTATTTCTGCTCGGCCAATGATTTTAATGGAAAGAGCATGATCGTTTTCTGGCGTCGGGTCAGTGCCTGTGCCATAGCCATCTCGGCACAGAATGATTTTCCCGATGAAGTCGGTGCCGAAACCAATATCCGCACCGGTTGATGTTCGCCGTTGTTGATGCCGTTTGATCCCAGCAGACCTTTGCGCACCGCTTTGCTTTGTACCGGAAGCAGGCTTTCCCCCTGTCGTTGCGACCAGGCCTCGATAATCCGTTCCGGCACGCCCCAATGTTTTAAATCACGAACTCTCATAATCTCCCGTTCCTCAACAGGCATTGCCTGTCTTTTCAACCTCGCCTGTTTTCAGGCCTAGCCTGTTTTCTTGACAATAAATATACTTAGTAGCCTCATATTCTTCCGTTCCTCAATAGATGTGGCAAGGCCACTCATCCGCAGCATCCCCATCCACACGATGGACACAGGCCTAGCCTGTTTTTTTGACAATAAATATACTTAGTAGCCTCATATCCTTCCGTTCCCTAATAGATGTGGCAAGGCCACTCATCCGCAGCATCCCCATCCGCACGATGGACAGCTGAAACAGTTTCCCTGTCGGACCATCCCCATTCCGCAGTCAGGGCAAGTGCCGGCATTGATGTAGTTATAGCTGTTATCAACTTCTGGTTCGACCCATTTGAATGATGAAGTTGCCAATGATTCATCAGTATTGTCTGTAATCTCATAAAACGAATTTTCCATTATTTGTCCTTTTCCTACAATGCTTCGTAATAAAACACACAGGCCTTGCCTGCTCTATTTTTACATCCTTGTTATTGGTAATAATCATTATACTGCACACTTGTGCACCTGTCAAGGGAAATATAGCAATTAAGCATAAAAACCTTAAGGGGATCACGTAAATCATTGTGGTGTTGGAGGTTATAAATTTACGAGATTTCAGGGTGGCCCACCAACGCAATGATATTGCATTTATGGTGGAAAATTAGTGCACCGTCATTCCCAGCTTGGAGACTGTGTCATAATGCTGTTTTGTTTTAATACTTTCGATGACGCGTAGAGATGGGGCTTGTCTCCACCGTTGCAGGACAAAGAGTTCGGGCGACACAAGGCCGCCCGCTACGCGACCTAAACAGTATGAATATTGATTGCGACACAGCCTCTTCGCGGGAATGACAGAAATAG
>DAOWMZ010000348.1 GCA_030642845.1 Candidatus Zixiibacteriota bacterium | reverse complement strand
GGGGCACAGCATGCTGTGCCTTTATAAAGAATACAATGAGGCTCACGAGGGTGCAAGCATTGCCTGTTTTATTACCGCCCACAGGAATTATTTTGTAGGGCAGCATCCCTGTGATGCTGCCAATTAAACAAGCTATGCCTGCGTGTGTGGCGGGATCGCAGGGATCCCACCCTACTAAAATTGTTAAACAAGGGCAGATGTGGACATCTGCCGCTCACTATGTTGTAGTACACGTTTTCAACAAAATCACATTGAATAACTCCTGAACTTAATCAGTATATTAATCGTATAATAAAATGTAATATGTCGTACTACATTTGGTCAGGAATCCACCAGTGGCGGACTAACCGCGCCTTGATACCCACAAGGTGGGGGTCGAAAAATGTTGACTAAGGACTCCAATTGGTGTTAGATTAATCCTGTTGGTGTAAGATTTATAAAGAAGGATATATTCGCATATGAATACGCTTAAAGTTACATTTTTAATGCTCATCCTGATTTTGCTTTTCAGCTATCTCGGTTTCTACTTCGGTGGGCAGAACGGGATGATTATAGCTTTTCTCATTGCAGCTGGGATGAATTTTTTCAGCTACTGGTATTCTGATAAAATTGTACTGAAAATGTATAAAGCTCATCAGATCACCGAAGCCGACCATCCCCGCTATTATAGCATAGTACAAAATATTTCTAATGTGGCAATAGTACCTATGCCCAAAGTTTATATAGTACCATCCAAAGCTCCCAATGCTTTTGCTACCGGACGGAATGCCGAACATGCGGCTGTGGCAGTGACCGAGGGACTTCTGGGGATACTTGATGATGGCGAGTTGGAAGGTGTTATCTGCCATGAGTTTGCCCATATTGTCAACAAGGATATGCTGATCGGGACAATTGCCGCTACATTCGCCGGAGCTATAGGCATTATAGCCACAATTGCTCGTTTTAGTGCCATTTTCTATGGAGGGGGTCGTGATAATAACCGAGGTGGATTGTTTGGATTATTAATTGCAGCAATAATTGCACCGATAGTGGCATTGATTATTCAAACCGCTATCTCCCGTAAACGGGAATACAAAGCAGATGAAACCGGTGGGCGTTTTACCAGCAAATACAAAGAACTTGCTTCGGCATTAGGAAAATTGAACCGTGCTCCAATTCAGATGAATCTTGATAAAAAACCGGCAACGGCTCATCTGATGATAATGAATCCGCTTTCAGGAAAAGGGTTTGCATCGTTTTTTTCCACCCATCCCCCGGTTGAAAAGAGAATAGAACGTCTCCATAAACTGGCAAATCAGACTTATTATCAATAGGTGATGCGTCACCATTATGGTTTGTTGTAAGAATCTTGATTTTACCAAAAACTTTATTGTTTTGTCATACCCGAGAAATCGGGTATCCAGGTTTTTATTAATTAGCCTGGATCCCCAATCAAGTTGGGGATGACAGGAAGAATAAGATTGTTATATATTTTAGGTTTATCAACTAGCCCTCAAGCTGGGAATGACAATGAAATATTGTCATCTTTAATTATTATAGGGATTTTCAACAAATCCAATAGCCTGTGTAGTTGCGAAATAATCATATAATATTTGTAGCAATTCTTACAATTAATGTTATTATATTTTTATAAGAATATGGATAATTCAAATTACAGCGAACAATCGGACGACCCTTTACCCGCATTAGAGGGTATTAGTTAAAATGGATGCCGAGCTTTTATTAAAGCTATTGGCTATCTTTGTGTTGATTCTTGCCAATGGCTTTTTCTCAATGTCCGAGTTTTCCATAATTGCTTCGCGCAAAACCAAACTTCAACAATTAATAGAAGAAAAAAAGAGAGGGGCCAGAAGAGCCAAAAAACTTCGTAGTAAGCCGGATAAGTTTTTAGCTACAATTCAAGTTGGGATTACCCTGGTAGGGACAATTGCCGGAGTCTTTGGTGGAGTGACATTAGTTATTCCGTTAACACAATTGATAGAAAAGATTCCTGTCGATCTGATCTCTGCTGCTTCAGCTCCATTGGCAGTTGCAATTATTGCGATTATAATTACAATAACAACAGTTGTTATTGGAGAATTAGTCCCAAAATATATTGCTTTGTCGCATCCTGAAAAATATGCCCGTCTGGTAGCTCCGCCCATAAATCTTTTTACTAAAATGACCGGTTTTATTTCCTATACTCTGAGTGGAGCCGCAAATTTGATAATAAAAATGCTGGGTATCAGGGTTTCCAAAACCTCACAGACAATAACCGAAGATGAAATCAATTTGATGATTTTTGAGGGGAAGGAAAAAGGTGTATTCGATGATACCGAAGAACAGTTGATCAAATCTGTTTTTGATTTTGCCGACTCCACTGTACGACGGGCGATGACTCCCCGGATGGATGTAGTCGCTATATTATCTGATTCCTCTCCACAGGATATAATTAAAGCGGTGGTGGAAAATGGCCACAGCAAATACCCGGTCTATGAGAAGGATATTGATAATATTGTCGGAGTGTTATATACCCGGGATCTTGTACATCAGAGATTAAATCCGAAACTGATAATTATGAAAGACCTGATCCGCAAACCAATTTTTATTCCGGAGACTTTTTCTCTGTCAAAACTTCTACGGGATTTCCAGCGTAAAAAGAAAGAATTTGCAATTGTCCTTGATGAATATGGCGGGACGGCCGGGATTATCACATTGGAAGATATTTTGGAAGAACTGGTGGGTGAGATTCAGGATGAAGATGACGACAGTGTAAGTCCTCTGGTAAAACATTCGGAAACAATAGCATTTGCCGATGG
>DAOWMZ010000121.1 GCA_030642845.1 Candidatus Zixiibacteriota bacterium | reverse complement strand
GTCGGAGACTGGCGGGCACTTGAACGGTATAAAGAAATGGATCGTGATAATAATGTGATTGTGGGTGATGTAATCACTGAAAAGACTTACGAAAATACAATTTGTAATCACGGTGATGGTTTGATTGCATGTCTGGGTGTATCGGATTTGATTATTGTCCGTTCTGAAGATATTACTCTGGTGGCTCACCGAACCAAAGCCCAGGAGATAAAATCGCTGTTGAAAAAATTGGATGAAATTGATGAGTATAAGAAATATTTATAATATTATTATCGTTATATCTGTTTTTGTGCTCTTGAATGGGTGTCAAAAGCCAAGGCCTGCCGGAGAGGAAAGTTCTGAGAGCAAAAAAGGGGAAGAGCAAGTGGGCAGTCGATACAACCCTATTGAATTACCGGCTGATAAAGAAATTGTACCGGCTAAATATCCTGTCAACGGAGAACTCATTCGTTCAGGCAATTTAATAATTTCCGGTGATACTCAGAGTGACGATAACATTATTACTTCCAATATCAATATTACATCAGCATTTGATACCGCTAACAGTCAGGCTTTTAGAATTCAAATCCTCACGAGCAAGGTTTATGGCGATGTTCGCCGAGCTAAAATGGTGGCCGAGGAGATTTTTGATCGACCTGTTTATCTTGATTACGAAGTTCCTTATTATAAAATCCGCGTAGGTAGTTTTGCTGATAGAGATAATGCCGAGGACTATCTTCAGCAGGTACGGATGGCCGGCTATAACGATGCTTGGGTAGTGGTTACCAATGTTGCGGTTAAAAGCCTTTCTCCGCTTTATGATGATAAGCCGTTGCCTGTAATTATTGATTCCTTATCAGAAGAATTTCAAAATATTGAATCCGATAACACAATTGAAAAAACTGTTACCGATGAATAAAGCTGTTATAAAAAAGATAAATTGCTCGAATCCTGAGCCGGAAATAATAGACCAGGCAATTGAAAGGCTGATTGCAGGGGAAATAGTTATTGCGCCTACGGAAACCAAATATGGAATGCTTACTCGTGCTGATAGCGAGGACTCAGTAAAAAAACTATTTGATCTGAAACAGAGACAACAAAATCTTCCTACAGCAGTTTTTGTTGGCAATCTGGAAATGATGGTGCATTATGGAGAGTTGACACCATCGATCCAACATCTTGCAAAATTATTTTTACCCGGCCCTCTTACTTTAATAATCAAAGCATTGGAAGGGACAAGGCTGCCGGTTATTGTAGATCGAAAAATAGGTATGCGGATTTCATCATCTCAGGTTATAGAAAAAATTATGGAAAATTGTCCTTTCCCGGTAACGGCAACATCCGCAAATCTGTCAGGATCAGAAGATAATATTACTATTGAAGAAATTCATAAGACTTTTGGAGATCGGATATCGATATATTTAGACGGTGGAAAGTTGGATAATACTACTTCAACAGTTATTGACTGCACCGGAACAGAGCTTGTAATATTTCGTGAGGGAGCAATTGCCAAAGAAACTATACTTGATGCGCTAAAAGGGGTAGCCAAGTGAGCCGTAAATTTGTCATAATGTTTGTCTGCACCGGTAATACTTGTCGTTCCGCAATGGCGGAAGGGGCATTGAAAAAACTCCTTGAATCCAGAACGTCCGGCAATTATGAAGTAATATCCTCAGGAACCGGAGCGGCTATTTGCTTTCCGCCAACTATGTATGCAATTGAAGCAGCAAAAATATGGGATGTTGATATTTCTAAACATGAATCTCAGCCATTGACAGAAGAACTGATTAAAAAGTCTGACTTAATTTTATGTATGACTTCTTCTCATCTTGGAGAAGTTACTCGGATGAATGAAGAAGGTAAAAGCAAGGCTTTTTTATTTAAAAATTACCCTGATAATAATCCGGAGGGAGAACCCTTAGATGATCCCATTGGACAGCCATTGGATCGATACAATGAAACATTTCTTGAAATCGGAGAATATTTGGGAAAATATATTGATGAAATTGTAAAAGGAATAGATGAAAAATAAAACAATAAATAAATCCAGAGCCAGTTCGTATTTTATGATGGTGCTTATAGTAATTGGTATTTTCCCGTTAGTGTATTTCCTGACAGTTGAATTGGGGATTGCACAAGCAGCCAGCGATTTTACTAAAGACAGCACTGCTTTTATAAACCCGGCTGAACGGGAAATTGACAATATCGCTTTTGGTGTTGGGGAGAAACTTTCGTTTGATGTAAATTATGGTTTCATAAATGCCGGTACAGCGACAATGGAAGTAACCAACCTGATTGAATATAAAGAGCGTCCCTGTTACCAGATCGTTTCTCGAGCCCTTTCGAATAGTTTTTTCTCTACTTTTTATAAAGTTGAGGACCGGGTGGAATCTATTATTGATGCTGTCGGGATATATAGCTGGCGATTTGAAAAAAATCTTAGTGAAGGTAGTTACCGTGCGGACAGGATGTATGAATTTGATCCGTTTAAACAGCTTGTTTATTATCAAAAGGATACTATAGAGACACCGTCGGCAATGCAGGATGCGTTATCGACTCTTTACTACATTCGCACTCAGAATCTAATAGTCGGCCAATCTGTTCTTCTTGATAATTTTACTGATGGCAAACTATATCCACTGGAAGTTAAAGTGTTAAAAAAAGAGACAATAACAGTCGAAGCCGGAACATTTGATTGCCTTGTTCTGGAGCCAATAACCAAATCGGTAGGAGTTTTCAAACACGAAGGACGATTGAAAGTTTGGGTAACCAATGACCGCCTGAAAATGCCGGTACTAATGAAATCAAAAATATTAGTGGGATCAATATCCGCCGAATTGACTGACTATCAATTGGGCGAAATTGATGTTTTCTAAGCATGTCATCAAAAAAATCAAAAACAGAGCCGGTCGATCTTAACCGCATCAAACAAACCGAGTATAAACAAAGAGATAATAAATCAAAAGTTTCTGATTTTGGCCGACCGATGAAAAATATTCATGAATCGGATTTTTTTGAATCATTACCAAAATTTCTTAAAGCGGCTGATCTTGAGACTTTCATTAATAAAGTAAAAATTGCCAGGGATAATAATAAGCCATTCCAATTACTACTTGGAGCTCATACCATAAAAGTCGGATTAACTCCGATTCTTATAGATCTGATCAGAAAAAATATTGTAACCGGGGTTGCTTTTAACTGTGCCGGTGTGATTCATGATTTGGAGCTCGCTTTTTTTGGAGGGACATCAGAGGATGTGCAAAAAGGTCTGATGGACGGCAGCTTCGGGATGGTAAAAGAGACCAGCGAACTTTTTGCACGTGTGGTTGTTTTATCATCAGAGGAAAATATTGGATTGGGAGAAGCTACCGGACGATTCGTAGTTAAAGAAAATCCGCCTTATAAGTCATTGTCAATATTCGGTATGGCTTATGAAGAAAATATTGAGGCAATGGTTCATGTTGGTATTGGGACTGATATAGTTGCTCAGCATCCAAATTACGATGCGGCTAAAACGGCGGCGGCATCACATCTTGATTTCAGGAAATTATGCACGATTTGTTCTGAAATTGATGACGGAGGAGTTGTTGCAAATATTGGATCAGCGGTTATATTACCGGAAGTATTCTTGAAGGCTTTGACTGTGGCAAGAAATATCAAAGGCGGTTCAGGAAAATTGACCACCGCCAATTTTGATATGATAACCCACTATCGGCCTATGGAAAATGTAGTCAACCGACCGACTTTTAAAGTGGGAAAAGGTTATAATTTTGTAGGTCATCATGAAATAATGGTCCCGCTTTTAGCTTGGGGCTTAAGACGAAAATTTAATAAGTAATTCTATCTCGGAGACAATTATGGCCAAGCTTGTTGAATGTGTACCGAACTTTTCTGAAGGACGTCGTCCGGAAGTCATCGATGCTATTTGCGATGCTATCACTTCTATTGATGGTGTTGTTTTGTTGGATAAGGAAATGGATTCTGACCACAATAGAGCTGTGGTAACATTTGTTGCTCATCCAAATCTTGCGGTTGATGCTGCTTTTGAAGGATACAAAAAAGCGGCTGAACTGATTGATATGACTACCCATAAAGGAGAGCATCCGCGAATGGGAGCCTGCGATGTCTGCCCGTTTATTCCAATCCAGGATATGGATATCGAGGAAACCAAAGAACTGGCTAATAAACTTGGGAAGAAAGTAGGGGAGGAACTTCAAATACCGGTTTATCTCTATGAAGACGCAGCCTCCACTCCAAAAAGGAGAAATCTGGCTAAGATCAGAAAAGGGGAATACGAGGGGATGTGTGATGCTATTGGGAAAGATAAAACCCGCGTTCCTGATTATGGTCCCAATAAAATGAATCTGAAATCTGGTGCTACAGCAATTGGTGTAAGATTTCCTCTGGTAGCATATAATGTATATCTCGGAACCAATAATAAAGACATTGCTGATAAGGTTGCTGATGCTGTGCGTTCATTAAAGGGCGGTTATCGTTTTGTGAAAGCACTGGGGTTTGAAATTAAAGAACGTAATCAGGTACAAATTTCTATGAATCTGGTCAACTATCCCAAGACTCCGATTTTCAGAGTGTTTGAAACTATAAAAGCCGAAGCGGCTCGATGGGGTGTGCTTGTAACTTCCTCAGAAATGATCGGGTTGGTTCCTAATGATGCAATGTTAGCAGTCTCTGATTATTATTTACGACTGGAAAATTTCTCCAAAGATCAAATATTGGAAGAAAAGCTGGCATCCCTTGGAGGAACTGCTACAGCAGCTAAGGAGACATTTTATAATGAAGTTGCATCATCATCACCTGCCCCCGGTGGTGGTTCTGTTGCTGCTTCTGCCGGAGCTTTGAGCGGTTCGCTGGCAGCTATGGTCTGTCGTCTTTCGGTTGGTAAAAAGAAATATAAAGATGTTAAAGAGGAACTCTCTAAGGTACGTGATGAAGCTGATATCTTATGGGCTGAACTGGAAACTCTTATCACAACCGATATGGAAGCATTTAATAAAGTTATGGAATGTTTCAAACTCCCCAAAGGAACCGATGAAGAATCTGCCAAGCGTGATAAAGCTATTGAAGATGCCAACAAAGAAGCAGCCGAAGTTCCTCTGGAAGTTATGAAAAAATCTCTCGCTTGTATGAAGCTGGCTCAGGTTGTAGCTGAAAAAGGGAATGAAAATTCTATCACCGATGCCGGAGTGGCTGGATTGATGGGGATGGCGGCGGTTGACGGAGCCGGATATAACGTGCGAATAAATTTGACTTCAGTGAATGACAAAAAGTTTGTTGAGAAGCTTAAGAAGGAAGTAAAATCAATTACAAATGAATCTCAAAAAGCTGATAAGGCGATTCGTGATCTGGTTGAAAGCAGACTCTAAATGAAGCGGTTTATCGACCTGCATATTCATACAGTGAAATCCGATGGGACGTTTACTCCTGTTGAAGTTTTAGAAACAGTGCGTAAGAAAAAACTAACTGCTTTTTCTATTACTGATCATGATTCCGTAGATGCTTTTTTTGATATTGAAGATCAGTTAACCGAAAATGATCCGGAATATATCCCCGGTTTGGAATTATCTGTGACTCTTGGTGATTCCGATTTGCATATTCTTGCTTATTATATAGATCCTCGCTCAGAGGAACTGCAAAGTAAGGTTGAAGAATTTCGCAGTTATCGGAACGAAAGAGGAGCAATGATTGTACAAAAGCTAAATGATATGGAAGTTGATATAACCATTGATGATGTAAAAAAAATTGCCGGGAAATCTGCAATCGGACGACCGCATATTGCCGATGCGATATATCAAGCGGGGGCTGTAAAGTCTTACGATCAGGCTTTTCGAATGTATATTGGCAATGGCAAGCCAGCTTATGTAGCCAAGAAAAATTTCACTCCGGAAAATGCGATATCTATGATTCATAACGCCGGAGGGATCGCGGTTTTAGCGCATCCGGCAATCGAAGATACTTACAAACATCTGGAAATGTTAGTCGGATTAGGACTGGATGGTATTGAATGTTTCCATGCGTATCATAAACAAAAAGATATTGACCAGTTTAAGCATTTTGCCGAACGCTGGCATCTTGTAATAACCGGTGGGTCGGATTTTCATGGCCGCGAGGGGAGTTATGGGAAAATTGGATCACAGCATGTATCCGAAGATTATCTCCATGCTTTAAAGGCAAGAGCCGGAAAATGAAAGGACAATTTGTGAGGAAATTAACTTCTTTTATTACATTTTTAATAATGATTTTAACTATTGCGAT
>DAOWMZ010000030.1 GCA_030642845.1 Candidatus Zixiibacteriota bacterium | reverse complement strand
TCTTTTTCTTTATTATCGTTTTGTTCTGACACTACTGACTGATCAATTATGAGTACATCCTCTGTTTCAGACTTTTTCTTCTTTTTCAATTTCTCTTTCAACTCATCATCAAATGTCTTCTGGTCTTTATCTTCTTTGGACTTATCTGCTTCATGAACTCTATTGTCCACCATCAATTTAGGCAGATTATCCACTGATTCGATAGTATGGTTCATAGTCCACACTCCCTAGTATCAGCATATCATCCCGTCATAGAAAATTTCTCATGGACCATACCGCGTAGTTTTACCACCGCCCTGGTATGAATCTGGGAAACTCTGGATTCTGAGATATGCATTACCGCCCCAATCTCTTTGAGTGTCAGTTCTTCGTAGTAATACAGAGCAATTACCAGTTTTTCCTGTTCGGTCAGCTTATCCATAGCAACCACGAGGAAACTTCTTAATTCACCTTTTTCAATTTCACCTAAAATACTTTGACTTGTTTTATCTACAACGGTCTCAATCCTCGGCACCTGACGGTTATCATCTTCGCGATAGATAACATCATCGAGTGAAAGAATTTGCGTTCCTGAGACATCGTCCAAAGCAAAATTCAATTCTTTTTCAGTAATTTGCATATATTTTGCCAATTCATCTTTTTTCGGTGATCGGCCCAGATCATTTTCCAGAACTGTTAAAGCGCGATCAATTTCTCGCGACTTTGCTCTGGTTGATCTCGGAACCCAATCAAGAGCTCTTAATTCATCCAAAATCGCTCCTCGAATACGTGGAACAGCATAAGTTTCAAATTTAACCTTACGATCAGGATCAAAATTCCTGAATGCTTCAATCAGCCCAATCATTCCGGTATTAATCAAATCAGATAATTCTACCGAACGCGGGAATCCCATTGCCATTCGAGTTGCTACATTCCTGACCAATGGAATGTATTTATTAAGAAGCTGCTTTCTGAGCTCCGGTGATTTATATTTATGGTAAAGATTCCATTCTTTACCTGTTACTTTCCACTTGTTAGGACGAAGAACCCTTGGCAAAACCTGAGTTTTCTTTTGAGTGGTATTCTCACCACTATTTTTTCGTTCGACTACGGTTGTTTTAACCATAAGTATGCTATTCCCTTATATCGGCCAAAGCCGGGTTAACATTTATATCGTTTTCATTAGTCGATAGCATTTCATCCCTGCTCCGGTAGAGGAGATTTAAAACACTATTGGCTATTTTGTTGAATTCCTGTACGATCTTTGAGTTTTCATCGGCAGCGGTTGCTGACATCTGTGATGCAACAGCTTTGCAAATGATAGCATCATCTGATAACCAGCCAATCGGTTTGAGAGAGTGACCAAGAAACTTTTCGGTTATCGCACTCAATTTCCCATAAATATTTTCTGGTTTTTCATTCTGAACGATGCGATTTATCAATAGACGGCACAGGGCTTGATCATTTATTCTTATCAAATGTTTAAAAAGCCCGTAGCAATCGGAGATCGAAGTGAGTTCCGGGACTACGACCAAAATATTCAGATCGGATATATGAGCTATCGCCATTGATGATTCGGAAATACCTGAACTGTGATCAATAATTATCATATCATAGTCCGTGGCATCCCGACAAATTTTCTTAATAAATTGAACCGCATTGCCGGCACTATAGAGCCTGTTTCTCAATCCCTGTTTCGAGGCTGACAGTAAATTCAATTTTAGAGATAATTTCAATGTCGATTCATTTAAGTTCAGATTATTAGATGAGTATTCATCCAGACCGGCATCATAATTCTGATTTGACAGAATGTGAAGATTGCCGCAACTGAGATCATAATCAACCAACAGTATTTTCTTTCCGGCATAACTTAGGCGTTCGGCCAGGTTGTAAGCTATAACGGATTTGCCTACCCCCCCCTTACCCGAAAGGATCGAAACAATAGCCGGCGATGAACCATCGCGATAGTTTCGATTCCTTAAGGATGAGAGAATTTTTAATCTATTCATAGCTGACCTCCACCCCCATAATAGTCTTTGCCAATTTTTTGGGGTCGGGAGTCATGATCTTTTTGACTCCCCCGGGAGCATCAGCTACGAACAATAATTTTGTATTCAATACTCTGGTTGCAGCAATAACTCCACCCAGCCGATTGGTCAGGTCAAGCATTGTCACCGCAAGATGAGTCGGATTCAGTTTTGATAACTGCTCTGCTATCTCAAGAACATCATCGGTACGGGTAAGAGCTGAGAATACCGCTATACGATATTCCGGTTGAATTTTATTTATGATGTCACAGAAAATATTCTGTTGTTCTTCGTTTACCGGAAATGCAGAAGTATCAATCAGAGTAATATGATCTTTATTAAATTGTTCATCATTTGAATTTGAATTAACAGTGTCAAGCCGAAGAAGGTCAGCATAGACTGCCAATTCTTCAAAGGCACCGATTTTCTGATCATCAAGACTGGCTAATTTAACTTTGTTCTTTTTCTTAGTGACCAGCGCAGCAGCCAATTTACCAAGCAGTGATGATTTGCCGGAAGCAGCCGGGCCATAAAAAAGAACCCCTTCTCCCTTGCGAATTTTCAACTCAGAGGCTATACAATTTGAAAGAACTTCTGTTAATTCATTGATGATATATTTTTTAATATCTTTTTTACCTGCAATCTTTTCAGATCTATTCAGAAAAAAATTATAGATAAAATCATTAGGAAGATCCGCCCGCTGCATCTGAGCTACATATGGTTTTAAAGTGTCTGAGTAGGAATTATCATCATCACAATGAAGATTTAAACTCAGAAGTCTGTTAAGCTTTTCATTTATTACACCAAGTGATAAACTTTCATTAGTTAATTTACCTATTGTATTCTCAGAATGGATATTATTCTCTTTGGGAATAGTAGTCTCAATAGTATTAACCGGCGGAATATTATCCAGCCTGTTGTTCTCTACTTTAATTTCAGGAGTAAAATCTTCATTACAGCTCGGTTCCGGTTTAGAGTTGAGAATTTCATCAGCTTTAGAAACGGTAGCATTCTCAATACAAGCTGTAATTTCAACTTGGTTTTGCAACTGACGGGTTTTAAGAACTATAGCATCTTCACCCATTTCACGACGAATCTGATTCATCGCATTTGATGCGGTTTTTGCTTTAAATGATTTAATTATCATTTTGTAACCTCACCAGTCCGGTCGAAACAACTTCGACATCTGACATTATCTCGTTATATGAAAGGACAGCGATACCAGGGAATTTGGTTTCAACAAGGCGTTGTAATGCAAGACGGATATTAGGAGAGCATAGACAAGCCGGAGTCAAACCGGCAACCTGCATCTCGCCTACCAACCCGGACATATTTTCAAGCAATGTTTCAGCCATCGCCGGATCAATCGCCAGCATTAAACCCTGTTTTGTATTTTGAACTGAATCAGCTAATGCCTGCTCAACAGAAGGATCTATGGTAAAGACATTGATTTTGCCGTCACGATCTTTATAAAGTTCTGTGATCTGGCGCTTGAGTGCCATTCTTACATATTCACCAAGAACATCCGGTTCTTTTGTAGCACCGATATAGTCAGCAATTGTCTCCAGAATAGTAGCCAGATCTCGTACAGGCACTCTTTCATGAAGAAGTGTCTGTAATACTTTTTGAAGTACCCCCAATGAAACCTGTTCAGGAACAATCGAATCTACAAGAGCAGGGTAATCTTCTTTAAGGGTATCAATCAGATGCTGAACATCCTGACGGGATAAAATTTCATTGGCTGAGCTACGAACTATTTCAGTAAGATGCGTTGCTATTACCGCCCCTGGTTCTACTACAGTGAAACCTTTGGCTTCCGCAACTTCTCTTAGAACCGGAAGAATCCAGGTAGCGTCTAATCCAAAAGCGGGATCTTTGGCATCAAAGCCGTCAAGTTTTTCATCTATATAACCGGGGTTGATAGCCAGAACGTGATCAGTTAATATATCAAATTTTGCAATTTTAATACCTTTGACTTTTATCTGATATTCATTGGGTGACAGTTGGACATTATCCCGAATACGTATCGGAGGAACAACAATCCCTAATTCACCGGCAATCTGTTTGCGGATATTTGAGATACGATCCAACAGGTCGCCTTTTTGGTTGGGATCGACCAAAGGAATCAAACCATAGCCGATTTCCAAGCCGAGAGTATCAATTTTGAGTAAATCTTCGGTTCGTTCTTCAGCCTGTTGGCTCTCTTCTGTCTTTTGTAGTATAGCTTCTTTCTCGGCTACTTTTTTTCTTGCCTGGCTCTCTTTGGATATATATCCAATACCGCCGACAATCAAACCGAGTGTTAAAAATGTAAATGTGGGCATTCCGGGTAACAGACCAAAAAGGGATATAACCACAGCGGTTACTAATATAGCCCTTGGTTGTTTGGTAAGCTGTTTACTGAGATCATTTCCCATATTGGTAGTCGCAGCAGCGCGGGTCACAATTATACCGGATGCTGTTGAAACCAGCAAAGCCGGAATCTGTGTTACCAAACCATCACCAATCGAGAGCAATGAATAGGTTCGCATCGAATCAGTGATACTCATATCATTGAGCACGATACCAATTACAAAACCGCCAATTATATTTATCAGAGTGATAAGAATACCAGCAATAGCATCACCGCGAACAAACTTGGAAGCACCATCCATAGCACCATAGAAATCAGCTTCGCGGGCAATATCACTACGTCGTGTTTTAGCTTCGTTATCAGTGATAATACCGGCATTGAGGTCGGCATCGATAGCCATCTGCTTACCCGGCATGGCATCCAGAGTAAATCTTGCTGCAACTTCGGATATTCGACCGGCTCCTTTTGTGATGACTACAAATTGGATAATTACCAGAATTATAAAAACGATAAATCCGACAACATAATTTCCCTGGACGACAAAATCACCAAACGAGCTGATAACCTCGCCAGCGTATGCCTGTCCGAGAATTAATCTTGTCGATGCTACGTTTAAAGACAGCCGCATCAGGGTGACAATCAGAAGCATTCCCGGAAAAACTGAAAGTTCAAGCGGACGGGTAACATAAAGAGTAGTCAGTAAAACAATCAATGAGAAAGTAATATTGAATGCTAAAGCAAAATCCAGAATAACGGTAGGGATAGGAATCACCAGTACACTGATAATACCTATGACACCTACTGCCAGGGCAATATCTGAGCGGGAAGCAATCAGCTCAATCAGACTTTTCTTTTGAACAGATGCTGTCATATCAGTTTACCGTTTTCCCTTTCAGGCGATAGACATAAGCGAGAACTTCTGCAACCGCACGATAGAGATTTGCCGGAATTGATTGACCAACATCACAAAGCTTATAAAGAGCGCGTGCTAACGGGCGATCCTCGACAATAGGAATATTATTTTCAATGGCGATCTCTTTAATTTTCTGTGCGATTAAACGCTGGCCTTTGGCAACTACGCAAGGAGCTGATGAGCTATCCTGTTCATATTTTAATGCAACTGCATAATGGGTCGGGTTAGTTACAACAACATCAGCCAGAGGAACAGCCTTCATCATTCGGGTGCGAGCCATTTGCGATTGGATCTGGCGAGCACGAGATTTATTCTGAGGTGAACCTTCGGCATCTTTGTGTTCATCTTTGATATCCTGGCGGCTCATGCGAATTGATTTTTCGAATTCATATTTTTGATAGACATAGTCCAGGATGGCAATAATAAATATGACAGCACCGACTTTAAGAGCCAGTTCAAGAGATAGCTTTCCCATTGCTCCAGCAACCTGCGGAACGGTCATATCGGCTAACCTGAAGAAACCTTCAAACTCACCGGCAATAACTTTGAATGCTACAAAACCGACAACCAAAAGCTTGATGACATCTCTGACTAACTGAACCAGAGATTTCATTCCAAACATTCTTTTAAGGCCTTTAAGGATATTTAGTTTTTCAAATTTAGGTTCCATCGCTTTGGGAGTAATCCGGAATCCTATCTGAGCAACATTGGAACCAAAGGCAATAACAACCAAAACCACAAACAACGGTCCCATTATCAGGAAAAACTTCAGTATATTATCAGCAAAGGCATTGTAGAAAGTAGGATCGCCAGTAGCAATAAGAGGAGCATTAGTCATAGTGTAGCGCATAAGCATCTGTGTTTGATCGGCAAGATACGGAGACAGAAAATAGAGAGTCAAAAAACCAAAACAGATAATTGCTGCTGAATTAAGCTCAGCTGATTTTGCAACCTGTCCCCGATCACGTGCTTTCTCGCGACGTTTGTCTGTCGCTTTCTCTGTTCTCTCTTGAAATCCCTGTTCTGCCATACCTTATACCTCGCCCCAGACAGATAATATTACCCGCATCTCGCTATCGAGAAGGTTAACAAAATTTTCGAGTATGTAGGCAAACAACGGCAGAGACATAGCTACCGTTGCCAGACCAACTCCCACCTTGATCGGGAAACCGACAAAAAAGACATTCATGGTTGGCATAACCTTGGAAATCAATCCCAAAGAAACATCGGTTAAAAAGAGAGTTACAGTTATTGGAGCGGCTAACTTAATTGCAATAATAAAAACATAACTGCTGCACTTTATTAAAATCTCACTGACAGGGGCAGTCATTGAAACCATCCCCACCGGGATAGCCCGGTAACTGTCAACCAGAGCGGTTATAACCATATGATGACCGTTGATGATCAAAAATATCAGAGTTGCAATAAGAACCCAGAAACGAGCTATAATCGATACCTGACCTGTTGTATCAACATCAGGAAGACTGACCATGGCAAAACCAAGCTGATAGCCAAGAATCCCACCACCGGTTTTAATTCCCATAAATACAAATTTGAAAGTGATACCAATTACAAATCCGATCAGAATTTCTTTGATTGCTAATCCTGTTAATTGCCATAGAGATGTAATTGTCTGTATCTCCGGATGATTTACTGCCGATACAATAATTCCAGAAATAATAATAACCAGTCCGACTCTGATAGTTTTGGGAATAGTGTTATCACTAAAAATAGGAGCAATCAGAATTAATCCTGATGCTCTCAGTAAAACTAAGAGAAATATTTGGAGTGTTTCGGTACTGTAGTTAATAAAATCGAACAAATTTTTACATCCTTACCTTCTGTTATTACTATTTGCTATTACAAAACCTGTGCCAGTTTGAAACAGTATTAAAAAAGAATGCAAGCCATTGAATTGCTTTACTTTAGGTGAAGAAGCCTGTTGTTAATAAAACCAGGCAAGGCTTGGTGTGGAAATATTTACCAGTTGTGTTGGAAAAATGTTCAATATTACGTCTAAAGTGGAAAATCCTATGAGGTTATTCATAAGTCTTTTTTCTAAACTTCAGTTTGATTTGCATAGCTGGTTGTGTTTATCTCTGCCGGTTAAAATAGGACGACACAAGGCCTCCCTCTACCCGATTTGTGGGGCAATATTATTACTAATGGAGTAGATTTATATCAGCTTGCTAACATGGGAATCATATCAAACATATGGCGGGCAAAATCAGTAGCAACATTTATCATCCAGGGAAGGAAAATTAGCAGTGCCAAAGCAATTGCCAGTATCTTGGGAACAAAGGTTAAAGTCATTTCATTGATCTGAGTAATTGCCTGAAAAACCGAAATTGCTAAACCTACAATTAGACCAAACATTAGCATTGGTCCCGCTATCATAAGAGTTGCAGAAAGAGCTTCCCGTCCAATTGCTACTACCATTTGAGTTTCCATAAAAGCTATCCTTACAGTTTAAACGATTCCACTAACGACTTTACAAGCAGGTACCATCCATCCACCAATACAAACAGAAGTATCTTAAATGGAAGCGAAACAATGATAGGAGGCAACATCATCATACCCATCGACATCAATACTGATGCCACAACCATATCTATTACAAGGAAGGGAATAAACAAAACAAAGGCGATCTGGAATGCTATGCGAAGTTCTGAAATAACATACCCGGGAATTAAAACCTGAAGTGGAATATCTTTAGCATTTTCAGGTTGGTCAAGGCCGGCAATATTTACAAAAAGAGCGAGATCTTTTTCACGTGTTTGTGCCAACATAAATTCACGGAATGGTTCTACAGCTTTATCAAAAGCTTCATCGGATTCCATTTCTTTATCAATGTAGGGTTTTATACCTTCGTTGTAACTTTTCTCAACCACCGGTGACATAACAAAAAATGTCAGAATTAATGCCAGTCCAACCAATAATTGATTTGGCGGCATTTGGTTTATGCCCATTGCATTTCGAAGGAATGACATTACTATAATAAACCGAATAAACGATGTCGCCATGATGAGTATCGATGGTGCTAAAGCCAATACAGTCAGAAGGATTACAATTTGAAGGGTAGAAGATAATTCGGATGAGTCTTCGGACTCCCCTACTTCTATAGATATTTTCGGTAGTGTTTGAGCTGTTGTGTCAGAAGTAAATATTACTATTACGCTCAAACAGATCAATAACGCAAACAACGTTTGTTTCATAACATCCTATATCAATTTTAATACGCGCAAATTCCATTTCGCACGCTTTATTAACCATGACTTCCTATTGTCACAGTTCAAGTATTCAGTGCCGTTTCTTTCTTTCCGGGGCTGATTTTTAGTATTTTATCCCAGGCAGTCATAAATGACTTTTTAAAATCAATGTCTTCTTCCGGAGATGCCTGGGCTGCCAATACTTTTTCAGTTTGTTCTGCATCCAATTCAGTGAGTATTGATATTCCATTTTCAGTCACACCGATAAGAACTGATTTATCCATAACTTTGACTAATGAGATAGTTTTCTTTGGGGCAACACAGGTGGTTTCCAACACTTCCAGTATGTTGTTTCCACTACCAGCATATTTCTTCCCCATTGACCGCTTAAGAAGAAAAATTCCTCCATAAATACAGCAAATAACTACGATCAAAGCACAGATCATTCGGATCATCGAAGGCATCGCAGTACCGATAATATTTTCTTCGACACTGATTGTCCCAGCAGCATTATCAATTGCATTTGAATTATCTTTTAATGCCTGCTCTGCTGTTACCGGACTTGTGTCGAGCATAAACAAGCCAATTATAGCAACCGCCAGAATAACACCAACTATTGCCATTGATCTTTTTTGCATCTTAGTCTTCTTCACAAAGCATCTTCAGCCTTTCTTCGGGTGTCATCAATTGAGTGATACGCACACCAAAGTTTTCATCGATAACAACCACTTCTCCCTTGGCAACTATTTTATAATTCACCAGCACATCAACCGGCTCTCCGGCTAATTTATTTAATTCTACTACTGATCCCGAACCAAGTCCCAGTATATCAGAGATTGACATTTTAGTTCGACCAAGTTCAATCGTGACCGGCAAATTGACATCCATCAGGATATCAATATTTCTTGTTTCGGGTGTACTGACCGGTTCTGAAAGATGTTGGAACTGGGCATTTGATACTTCAGGAGAATCAAATTTTATATCATCGGGGGAAGCCCCTTCATCATCATCGGGTAATTCGTCAAGCATCGCCAGCATAGCAGCTTCGACATTCTCTTCCTTTGAGTCGTCGGCTTTTTCAACTTCCTCGCCAGATGATTCTTCGGGAGTCTCTTCTGATGAATTCTCTTCAGGAGATTCATCCACAACGTCATCTGTTTCAGGTGGTGCTTCTTCTCCGGCTTCAGGAGATTCATCCACAACGTCATCTGTTTCAGGTGGTGCTTCTTCTCCGGCTTCAGGAGATCCTTCAGCATTTTCTGAAGCTTCTTCTACCTGAGATTCAATCTTTTCCTCATCAGTCATTTTTATTTTTCTCCTCCAATGGAGTTTTACATATATCTATAATTTGAATAGCTCGCTTTTTACCCGATAGTCCAGGTCGAGCTATATACTTTTTCTTCTTGTTAATATAAACATCTACAGGAACACTTATCTTCTTTTCAGACGGAATGATGTTACCTTTTTTCAATTCTAAAAAGTCACGAATTTTAATAGTAGAATCCAGAAGTACCGCATTGAGATCGATACTGACCATTCCGAGATTATTCTGATTGATGTAGCGATCTTCTTTCAGATTTTTCTTCTTGGTAGCATCAATCCAGTTCTGGGCAGATAATTTTGTTATTATCGGTTCTAATGCCATATATGGATAACAGAGAGTCAAAAGCCCGGTTGATTGAAATATTTTTACCTGGAATGATACCACAACAACTGTTTCACCCGGAGGAACGATTTGGATAAATTGTGGATTGGTTTCAAAACTTTTCTGTTCCACTTTAATTTCTAGAATATTTTCCCAGGATCGTTCCAGATCAGTATAGAGCTTGGAAGTCAAACGACCTATTACAGTTCGT
Organism: Candidatus Zixiibacteriota bacterium; assembly: GCA_030642845.1. GTDB lineage: Bacteria > Zixibacteria > MSB-5A5 > GN15 > FEB-12 > DAOWMZ01. Next base: position 254 of record DAOWMZ010000030.1, on the reverse strand, counting down.
TCGATAGGAGTCAGTTCCCGTTCTGCTTCTAAAATCTTTCCGCTACCGCCGAACATACGGTCAATAAAGGCAAAGGTTAGAGTAGGATTAAAATCAATTAGATTAACTGCTTCCAGCGGGTGTGCTCCGAAAGTGAAGGTACAGGATGGTGTCACTAATGACATGATAAATTCTGAATAAGTAATCTGATCAACGGACACCAAATCGACATCAACAATAGTACGCATTACCGTTGACAAGGTTGAACCGTAATG
>DAOWMZ010000033.1 GCA_030642845.1 Candidatus Zixiibacteriota bacterium | reverse complement strand
TTCATTTGCTTTTATCCCTGAAAATGAAAACTATGATTCTGCTAATGTTATTGTTGGCATTACCATATATAACCTTGCATTGTATAAAGAGCATTATACTTTTGAACAGATTTTAACTGACGATACTACAAGCATCCGTAAGCAATATGGCCGCAAAATGGCGATCTGGCCGGTTGATTCTATGTTTAACTTTAATGGCGAGATTGTTCCAACCTATTATTTTAATCATCCGGATAATTTTATACCGGTAGTTATGACTTCATATTATGATGCCGGATCTGATATGATCATAATTGATCTTAGCATTAATGATATGTATCCTCGTTTTCAAGCCGAAGAAATATTCGATGAGTCATTAGGTCGTTTCAAAGTACTTAAGCATGGCGAGTTATCCAACAAATAGTGATCAAACCACGTTGTGGTGATACCACTTTTATTAAATTTAACTTACATTATATTGTGGGCGGCACACGTCCCCGTGTGCCCCTTAATGGAACAGTCAATGCTTGCCAGCAGACGAGGGCGTCTGTCAGGCACAGGAGTTTATCAACTCTCCCACTTAATTCAACTTACATTATTTGACATTTATTTAAATAGGTTATATACTCTACGCATGACAAAAATAAGATTGTTTTTATCAGGGTTGTTTATCCTGCTTTTATTGACTTTTAGTATCAATGCGCAGGAAGGAACAAACGAGACCACACCTCCGACACAAAGTGATAGCGTTATACATGAAGGACATGCTCATGATTCTGCTTCTATTGCCAATGCCTTAGCTGAAAAAGAAGCATTAGAAAAGCAAACAAGTGAGCATCTTGAAGAAGAGCCTCAACAAGATCAAAAAAACAGACCAAGCGTCTGGGACTTTTTGTTTGCTCCCCATTATTTCCTTTTTATGGTATTTGCAATAGTCGGGCTTATTCTGTTGATGGGTAAATGGATCAACCTATGGGTCAGAATTTCTGTCATGGTGATAGTATTTGTTTTATTCGGATTGGATTATTTTTACCCTCTTCATCCAAGCCCGATGTGCGGTGTTACCAAACTGTTTATGTATAAATTCACTATGGGTACTTTTATGGCTGGATTCTTAGCTCTGTTTTTAGCTATATTTATTCCCAGCTTTATTGGAAGAAAACTTTTCTGTGGATGGGTTTGTCCTTTGGGTGCCTTGCAGGATTTGATAAATAAAATTCCCTTCAAACCAAGATTCAAGCAGTTCAACTTTACTATCTTTAATTCTATCCGCATGGCTTTGCTGGCTATGTTTGTTTTGAGTTTTTTCTGGGTGAAGGATCATATTGCTCTTCTTGCAGAATATACTGAAAATGATGCCACAGATAAAATGTGGACAGCATTCTCAGCTTATAATTTCTATGAACCGATTAACTTTTTTGAACTGCTTCATTGGCAAATTGATGCCCTATGGATTGTAATGATGGTTGTTCTGGTAATAGCCAGCCTGATGTTGTATCGTCCCTTCTGTTATCTGATTTGTCCGATTGGTGCATTGACCTGGTTTGTGGAAATAATAGCTCCCGGTAGAATCAGGATTGATTTTGATGCCTGTACTGATTGCGATGATTGTATTGAAGCTAGCCCTTGCCCGACGATTAAAATACTTTTGGACAAAGATGCGAAAGTTCATCCCGATTGTACTTCCTGTGGTGAATGTTTGAAATCATGTGAGTTTGACGCGATCAAGTTTGGTTTTAAGAAGTAGGCCGCATTGTGGCTATATAGTTGACGGCACAGATCCTAGTATGCCCCCTGATTGATAATAAAGCGAGCCTTCATTGATGATCTTCGAAATTATTTGGAGGTTCGACTCCCCCACCTCCACTTATATAAATTGGAATTATCTGTTATTACACAAAGATGCCCTGTATTTTTGGTTTATCTGTTAATAATATTTTTTCTGGTTTCGATTTTATAGACAGCATCATTCTTACGGATGCCGGGAATCTTGATGCCTACCATATCCCCTTTTCGAGCCTTTTCTACTGTGTTATTTTCAATTTCCATTGACGATACAATTGCCGTTTCAATTCCAGTCTTGTTCCCGATGATAACGATTTTGTCGCCTACAGCCAGGTCCGACATTAGTTTTATAGAGGCAACCTGATTTTTTGAATAATAATTGATGACTTTCCCCAGAGCATGTTTCACCTCTGTGGCTGCGCTATTTTCTGTTGTAGAAAAATCATGAACAGCCGGTTTGCCGAGGTAAAACCCTGAAGAAAACTGTCGGTTAAATACTTTTTCAAGTTCGTTGATCCCGGTCTGAACTTCATCCGGGTTCATAGCGTTATCGAGTGCTTTACGATAAACTGACGTAACAACATCAACATACCTCGCATCCCGACCACGACCCTCGATCTTGAAACTCATTACCCCCGCCTTCTTCATCTTCTCAATGAATGGCAGTGCGCATAAGTCTTTGGCTGACATTATACGTGAATTTTCAACTGTCAATTCATTACCGGAATCATCGGTCACAGTGTAGCTTCGACGGCAATTTTGATTACATGCCCCCCGATTGGCTGATCTGTCATAGGTAAACTGCGACATAAAACACCGCCCGGAGATCGCTACGCACATCGCCCCATGAATGAAACATTCAACATCTATAACCTGAGATATTTTTTCGATTTGTTCTAAGTTGAGCTCTCGCGCCAATACCACCCTCTGCGCACCAAGTTTTTTATAGTATTCAGCCGCCTTCGTGTTAGCGACAGATGCCTGAGTTGAAATGAAGAATGGGATTTCATATTTTTTACACTGTAACATGACTGCATGATCCCAGCAAATAACTGCATCTACCTTACCCTTGACTTTCTCTATGATTCCTTCCAATTGTCCAATTTCCTCGTCATAGATGATCGTGTTCAAAGTGAGATACATCTTCGCTTTTCTTGGAGATGAATCACAGATTTCTCTCATCTCGTCCAGATCAGCCAGAGTGAAATTTTTCGAGGATGCTCTCATGGAAAAATCGTTTAGCCCAAAGTAAACGGCATCCGCCCCGGCATTTAATGCAGCGACGAGCATAGGGAAATTACCCGCCGGAGCCATCAGTTCATATCTTGGTTTCATCTGAATTTATTATTTCCAATCATAATCTCTTTTCTAAAGGAAAATATAAACAATTATCTGAATGAACCGTTAACAGAAAATTGTAATTTTGCAATAATTTGATATTTATTTAATCCTTGATTTTCTTGACCATTTAATAATTCCTCCTATATTATATTTAATGATCATTTTATTGATCTAAATGTACTTTCCTATGGTTGGCAGCCAATAAAAGTCCCTTCGGGATCTGGAGGAGTTATGTCTCGTTTATCTTTTCATTGTAACTTAATTACAGTAATAATTACAATTACAGTCGTATTATTTTCACCTCTGGTCATAGCAGAAACTCTGCATTTAAAATATCAGTTTGAACGACCCGTTATTGAGCAAGTTGAGATTGATGGTTCAACTTATGATAGAATCACAATGTCTGATGCTCCTAATTCCGGTGAAGTCGGTCACCCTGCTTTACCTGCCAGTGGTGCAAAAATCCTTCTCCCCTATGGAAGTGAGATAGAAAACATAGAAATAATCTTAGGAGATAAACATATACTTGGTTCAGATTACTATGTAAACCCAGTAGAAGAACCTTTTCCACTTTCGTCTAAACCGGAAGATATCCCTCCTCTTCAAGCAAATCAGACTATTTATAGAAAGAGTAGCCCCATACCTCTATCTAAATTTGAAAATGTTGGTGTCCAGATATTTCGAGGTTATCAGGTTTTATTCCTACAACTTCATCCTGTAGAATATATCCCGATCAAAGGGGAAATATCATATTACTCCGAAATGTCTGTTATTATTGACCTAAAAGACAATGAAAAATCTATCCCTTTATTACGAAATGTAGATATTGATCAACAGGAAATTTCATACTGGGTTGACAATAAAAATCAAGTGGAAAGCTATAATAGAGCCGTTAAGAACGGATCAAAAAGTTATGATTTGTTAATAATAACTCCATCAGCTTTTGTAGCTGCCTTCACTGTTCTAAAAGATCATCATGATAATAATGGGATCATAACTGAAATCCATACTTTGGATCAAATTGGCGCCAATGATCCGCATTCTATTCGTGATTTTATTCGCCAGGAATATCAGAACAATGGTATTGAATATGTTATCATCGGTGGTGATGATGATCTGATTCCAGCTGTCGATCTTTATGTTTCTTCAACTGTAAGTTCTGGTTCTGTGGAAGCTTATGATATGCCTTGTGATTTCTATTTCTCCTGTCTTGATGGTACCTTTAATTACGATGGCGACTCTCGCTGGGGGGAACCAACCGATGGCGATGGGGGTGGTGATGTTGACCTCTTTGCTGATGTTCATGTTGGGAGAATTTCTGCTAATTCGGTTGATGAAGTTAATAATTTGGTCAATAAAACAATAGCCTATCTCAATAGTAATGATCCATATTTAGCTAATATTTTTCTTGTTGGAGAGCAGCTTCGATTTGGAGGATTGGGTGAATATGGCGGGTATGCTATGGATGAAATGGTAGATGCCTCTGATGCTCATGGTTATAACACGATGGCTTTCCCATCCTCTGAATATCAATTTGATAAATTATATGATTTAACAACATACCCCTACAATAACTGGAATCCGAGTTTATTGATTGATCGTATCAATACCGGTGTACATATTGTCGATCACCTGGGTCATAGCGGTCCCGGTTATGCTATGAAAACAGACACTGCATATATCCGAACAAATTTAACTAATACAAATTACTGTTTTATGTACGCCGAGGGTTGTAGTGCGGGAAGCTTTGATAATACTGATTGTTGGGCTGAGTATGTAACAACAACTATGGAGCATGGTGCATTTGGATGTATTGCAAATTCCCGCCTTGGGTTGGGTTCCCGTTCAACGGCTCATCCGGTTCATGTATTTAACAGAGAATTTTTTGATGCCATTTTCCGTACCGAAGAAGCCAAACCACAACTTGGGAAAGCTATCTCAGACTGTCGGGTGGATCATATTTTTCATATCAATTCTCCAACAGTCAGATGGAACTTTTATGAGATAAATTTATTTGGTGATCCAAGTGTGGCTATTAAACAAGTAAAATGTCTCAATATTAGCTTCCCTGATGGTCTTCCTGCAGAAGTACAACCAAACACCGAAGTCACATTTGAGATGGTTGTTACTCCTATCGGTCAAGGAAGCTGTGTAAGCGGATCAGGACAATTGCACTATAAGATTGATGACGGGAGCTGGGTGGATAACCCGATAACTAATTTTTCAGGAGAAAGCTATACAGTTACATTACCTCAGCTTTCTTGTGGCAACCAAATGGAATTTTATGTCAGCATTGAAGAAGCTTCTACCGGAATCTATTCTAATCCTCAACCCGATACTCCTAATGTAGTTTCTGTAGTAACCGAGGAAATTGTTGTTTTTGAAGATGATTTTGAAACTGATCAGAGCTGGACAATTTCAGGGGCATTATGGGAAAGAGGAATCCCACAGGGGTTAGGTGGAACTGAACAGCAGTACGCAGTTCCAGACCCCACATCAGGATGCAATGGCAACAATGTTATGGGATATAATCTTAACGGCGATTATGAAAATAATCTTCCACAAACATATATAATAAGCCCACTAATAGATTGTTCTGAATCAGAAAATACAACTTTACGTTTTTGCCGCTGGTTAGGTGTGGAACAACCTGATTATGATTTGGCTCAAATTGCTATTAGTAATGATGGAACAAACTTCTATCTTGTCTGGCAAAATCCTGCTGTTATTGCTGATTTGGAATGGCAAGATATTGAGTATGATATTTCATCTATAGCCGATAATCAATCTACGGTATATTTAGCCTGGATAATGGGACCTACCGATGGCGGTTTGGTTTATTGCGGTTGGAATATCGATGATGTTCGTGTTGTCTCAAAAGAATGTATTGGCTGGCTATGCGGTGATGTTGACAACAGCGAAGATATCAATGTAGCTGATTTGGTTTTTCTGGTTGACTTTATTTTCAAAGGCGGGCCGGCTCCATCTATTTATGAATCCGGTAATGTCGATGGAATTGGTGAAATAAATGTTGCTGATTTAACATATTTTGTGGATTACATTTTTAAGGGAGGTGCAGAACCTATTTGCGAATAGTTTGGCACACAACATAGTAATGTTTAACAATAATTTATCTCATTAATAAAATAAATTAATCCTTTAGTTTTTTGCTTTCAATAATTTTGTAGATTTTTATCTATTTTCTTAATTTAGAAATGCTCTCACTTACACAATAACATACTAATTTAATATTTTAGCCCTAAAATATTAAATAAGCGGAGAGACAGGGATTCTCAAGACATTATTTTAGCTAATTTAATGAATGACATGAAATTACGACTATTCCATTGGAATACAAAAAGTTAAGTTGAGTTAAGTTCGATCAAGTTGGTTCAAGTACAAGCAAGTTCAATGAAGTAGATTGTTAGAAAATTGTTAGAAAAAATGTATGTCGGATTATCATAATGTATAAGTTTTGACATAATTTATTTATAATGAATTAACATTCCCATAGCAAGCTATGGGCCACCCTGCCAAGTAGCTCATAACTCTTTATCCGGGTGGACATTGCAATAACGACAATATTGTCACACTGAATCGGTTTACCATATTCTGTCCGGATTGTGCTGAAACGCTACACTCCTAAACATTTTGTAATCTTTCCATATAAGTACAGTCAAAAAAAACAATTTCCCTTTCAATTATTTGATTCAAATAAATGCAAAATGATTCAAACTAAATAAGCATCATATTTCACTTCGTTCGTATTCGACTATGTCTATTCTAACTGGTTTAAAGAGATTCGTCTTGCATAATAGAGTTGCCTATTTACATTCCTCTTATAAATGACAATCACCAATTATATATCTTTGAATAACCTGGCTAATGGGTACCCTGGCGCCCTGACATTCAGATCAATAAAGTAACCGAATGGTGTTTGATGGACCTCGTAATCTGCATTCTTTAATCGCCGCTCTGAGTTATTAAGCAATTGCTTTGTAGTTTCAGACGAAGCTTTGCTTTCAGATAAATGAGTGAAAGAGTGTAGTACTATTCTTTCTGTATTGTTTTTTCTAGCTGCCCATTTAAGATTTTTAATCAACTTAGTTTCAACATCGGAAAGATGTTCTTCATCTTTTTCTTCTACGTGAATAAAACCCACTACAGCATTTTCAATTGAATTTTGTTCTGTAGTTTCAGGTACAGACTCAAGACTTTTCAAGCTCGTTTTATATTCAAATGTGGTTGCATAGATAATTAATAGTTTCATTATGACTCCTTCTATTATCGTACTTGCTATAACGCCCTTCACAAGTGATTTAATGCTACAGTCAGTGCTTCTTGTATATTCCCTTTTTGAAAAAAGAGTTTCATACCTCTTTCTTGCAGTCTTGTTATCCCCTTTTTCCCGATGTGAGCAGATATGATAATCGAACAATCATTAATTAAATCATAAACATCCAGGGTCTTTAGATGCTGCATCGTAACTGCAAAAGGATTCTTTCTTTTCTCGATGAGTTTAAAGTTCTTTCCATTTTCAATTTCAAAAATAAACAGATGTTCTGCCATGCCCATCATCTTTGGAAAGATATTTATTCCATCATTGGTCGGTATTGCAATCCTTATACGCTTTTGTTGGTTCATATTCATTTTTTGGCTTTCAATAACCTTACATATTTTTTAAAAAAATAAAACTCTTCAAAGTCAGCGAAATTATTGTCTCCCAGTATCTGCTTCCAATCTCTTTCGATAAAATCAAAAGCATATTTGCATTCAATGGTTTTAAAAATAAAGCGGTACAATGGCGGCATTTTACTCATGTCAAATTCAGCAAAATCGAGCATGAAAAATAATCCGCCTGGTTTTAAGTGAGTATAAATATTTTCTATAACCGTTTGGCGGACTTGATGCGGAAAGCCGTGAATTACAAAGCTAATAAATATTTTATCAAATTGCCCAGACAGGGAGAATGGAAGATCGACTCTTTGCCTGACAAAATTAGCATTCTGATATTTAGCACACTTTTTTGTGAATTGTCTTTCCATTACAGGTGAGATATCCATACCGGTTATTTCACCAGCATCGTCCAAATATGTTTCCATAATGCAGGTATTGCGTCCGGTGCCACAACCTAAATCGAGAATTTTATCTCCAGGCTGAATACCCATTTCTCTAATTGCCCTGCTAATAAAGCTTCTATAAAAACCCAGTGTGGCAATATTCATTATATTATCATAATTTTTTGCCGTTAGGGTTGTTAATTCAACGCCTGAGTCAGGATATATTTTGTCTGTTTCTGAGTTCATTTTCACAGTTAATAGTGGTTGAACATTTTTTTGCCATCCAGTATTATCCCATATCTAAGATAGTCTAATTGCCAAGCTATCTGACGACGCACAGTTGCTGCCAATTAAGCTACAGATTCTTTAGCAATCCTCTTAATGAGAACAAATTGTCTGGTTGAAGATCTCCTCCCATAATTTTAGCTAAACTCTTTCTTGCTCTAACAGAAGAAGTAGATAATTTTATAAATAAATATCTGCCTAAAGAAGATTTAAGAAAATTTCTTGCCGAAGAAAAACCTTTATGTGTTTTTCCCATCCTTTTTTTAATTACATTTTCATAAGTGCTAAGTTGTTCTTTACTATAGGGGAATTTAGATTTGATAATTACGTCTCCTGCAACAATCCCTGTTTCAATTGCATTTCCTATTCCTACTCCCAAAAGGTCCCAAACACAATCTATATTTTCTCCAGCGATTAAAACCCTGTCTGAAACATAATCCCCTTTTCTTAAACCAATTCTAAGTGGGTATCCTTCTGGTTTGCTGATAAATTCAGAGTTACCAGAAATTTCTTTAACAGTATTTTGAGCAAAAGTTTCGAATAAGTTTTTTAACGAATTTTTAGGTCCAAGGCTTCCTAAACCAACATTAAGTACATTTCCCGGGCAAGGTAAAATCCACCCAAAACTATCCATATCCTTACTAAAATATACAAGGCAGTGGTCTAGTCTCAAATTATTACTCATGTACCCTCTCATTGCTACACCAACATTCTCTTTACTAAATGAAAATCCTAATTTTCTAGCCAAATGAACTCTCGCCCCAGTTGATAAAACAAGCACATCCCCTTTATAGCTATTTTGATTAGAGTCTTCTATTAAAACCCCTCCAGAAGATATTTTAACACTGCTTATGTTTGAGTTATATAGTAATTTTCCACCAAATGATCTTACTTTATCCCTCATTAACTTATCAAAAACACTTCTTTGTAAATTAATTACAGGTATCTCTACTACTATTGGTTTACTATTTCCTATATAAGTAACAATTTTTTGTACTTCAATACCCCTTTTTTTTACTTTCTCATAAAGATTCAGAGAATCCAAGTATTTTTGTGCCTTTGGAAGAATTCCATCTCCACAGACTTTATCTCTATCTGGTCCGCCTTTTTCAAATACTATTGTTTCTAATCCGGCTCTTGCAGTAGTAATACCACATGCTGAACCAGCAGGACCTCCTCCAACTATTAATACTTTTGGACCCATAAAAGACCTCGATAAAAATCCAGTGTGGCAATATTCATTACAATATCATAATTTATTGCCGTTAGGGTTGTTAATTCAACGCCTGAGTCAGGATATATTTTATCTGTTTTTAAATTCATTTTCACAATCAATTTTGTAGATGAAAAAGAACGATAAAAGGACAATAAGTATAAATAAAGTAAAAAACAGTGTAAATCCGAATTCGGTGATTATCCAGCCCCATAAAAGTGAAGAGATGACAGGAAGAACGCTTCCCACTCCGGTCAAACCGGTATATAATGCCCTGTTTTCATTGGTTAA
>DAOWMZ010000293.1 GCA_030642845.1 Candidatus Zixiibacteriota bacterium | reverse complement strand
TGTCTCGACCAGATTTTCCGGTAGAGCAGCGCAGTTCAAAGTTACAAAAGGCATATCTTTGCGGTCGGAACTATAATGAATAGCTCTTGCAACCAACTCTTTACCGGTACCGGAGCTACCGGAAATCATAACTGTTGAGCGGGCTTTGGCAACGGACTGAATAAGTTCAAAAATTTCCTTCATTACTTTGGACTTGCCGATAATATTCTGGAATTTGTGCTCCAGATCGGATTTCATTAATCGGTTCTGTAAACGTAAGCTCAAAATTTCAGAAATCCTTGAGAGAATATGTTCAACCGTAGCGGGAATCACCGGTTTGATCAGGAAATCATAGGCACCGAATTTTATTGCCTTTACAGCCAGTTCCACCGTTCCAAATGCAGTCACAAGAACAACAACTGTCTCGGAATTATTCTTTTTTATTTGCTTCAGTAAATCAATCCCGTTCATCTCATTCATCTTCAGGTCAGTTAAGACTATATCATAAGTCCTTTCATTAAAAGCGGCCATCGCTTCTTCTCCGGAAAAGACAGACTTAACATTATAGTCCAACCGTTTAATAGTTTCCATCATCATTTCATTAACAAGATAATCGTCATCAACAACTAAAACCGAGTATTTCATTCTTTACGCTCCATAAATATAGCATCCAGTTTAACAGGTAAAAACATACGAAAAGTAGCTCCTCTTTCCATATTGTTCTCCGCTACTATGTCTCCCCCATGTGCTTTTAAAATTTTCCAGACAACTGCCAACCCCAGACCGTTACCGTTGCTGTGCGTTGTAAAGAAGGGGGTGAAAATCTTTTCTATATTTTCTTCAGGTATTCCCGGACCATTATCAGAAACAGCAATTTCAAGTACTGTTTCATCAATACTTAGAAGAATCCTATCAGCCAAAGCCGCTTTTAAATCTTCCCGGGCTATTACCTTTGAAGAGATTGAAACTTTACCGTTCCCCTTGAAGGAATTAATGGCATTAGCAAACAGATTATACATAACCTGCCTGAATAATACCGGATCAACAGAAATATTGACTGATATGCTATGATGTTTCCAGATAGTTTTATATGTAATTTCAGATTTGGCTACCAGTTCCGAACATTCGTTTTTGAATTGATTAATAATTGATAGAATAAATTTATCGAGATCCGTAATGGTTTTATTCAACTCTTCGGAACGAGAATAATTGAGCAGGGAGGTTACCGTTTCATTAAGAGTATCAACTCCCCGGATAATATTTTTCACTAATTTGTATTTAGGATCGGATTCATCCAGCTCATTTTGCAGCAAAGCGGCAAACCCTGCTATACCGGCAAGAGGATTACGAACTTCATGTGCCACCGTAGCCGCCATCTCTCCCAGCATTGCCAGAGTGTTTAAACGAGCCAACTCCCGTTCCATCTTTTTGATATGAGTCAGATCCTGGAAAACTTCCACCGCCCCTATCGCAGATCCTTCATTATTTCGTAAAATTGCGGTTGAGACCGAAATACTCCTTGTAGTGCCATCCTGCATTTCCAGTTTTCTCTCAATAGAATCAACCGTTTTATTGTTCTCAAGCGAACTAAGGGCATTGGCATTTTCAGGCATTCCGGTTGGAATAAACCGATCATAATGTTTGCCAAATGAATTTTTTGAGGAAAGATTAAGGATTCCGGCTGCGGCTTCATTAAAATGGGTGACAAACCCTTTTTTATTTACAGCAATAACTCCGGCAGACATAGAACTTAAGATACCATTGAGAAATTCTGTAGCAGTTAGATTTTTATCAGCCAATTCAACCAACTTGTCATTGGCATCAGAAAGCATTTTGTTCTGGGAAGAAAATTCCTCTTCCAGTTCAATATACTTTCTTTGGAGCGTATTTATAATCCGAGTAAACGACTCGTATGAATCTACAAATTTAGAGACTTCATCCGAACCTGTAGTCGGTTCCATTGCTATATTTTTTCCGTCATCCATGACATACTCCATTCCTCACAATAAAAAAACAATAGAAATAGTAGGTTTGGATTTCAACTAAAAAATTAGATTATATTATTTAAATATTTGAACGGTCAATAGTTAAATGCAGGCAGGTATTGCCTGTTTTATTTCAAAACACGTCAATTAATATATATTTTACGCCTATCAACCCTTTTACACTGGTTATGTGGGGTGGCAGATGTCTTTGTCTGTTGATTATGTGACAGGCAATAAAACAGGCTATGACTGCCTCGTCTGTTCTCTTATAATCAATATTAAATATATTTAAACGTTTGATATGGTACTGAACGTCTATTATTATACAAACGCACGCTCAAACAAACCATAAAGGATCAAAACAGGGGAGAAATACGACCTGAATTTTTAGGAAGAATATGGTAGTAAAATTGTATTAAGAAAATAGACAATTTCTAATATATAGAAATATTAAGTCAATTTATTAACATTTTATTAGAAAGGAGGAGTTGTGAAAAGTATTTCCAACTCTAAACATTTAACTTTGCTGTTATTGATTATAATAGCAATCTGGCCATTGAGTACAAGTTATGGGACATCACAAGATTCACCCTTGCCTCTTATTTGTGAAATTGAGCCTTTGGAATATGATCAAATTAGCGGACAACTTACTGTTGAGGTGAAAGTTACACGGACTAAACGTAATTGGCCAAGCTGCAAATGTGATATGGTTGCTGTAAGGGTAGATTCTGTTGATGAGCTGGTGTATAATGGTACTGAGAAATGGGATGTTTATGTTGATAGTATTACACCAGGTACAACAATTTTAGAATTATCTGTACCGGTTAACGATACCAGCGGATTTATTATTATTACAAAATGTGGAGAATTTATATTTGACTGGCATAGATATTTTATCACAACAAATGATACAGTTCGAGTTGTTAATGGTAATCCCAGGTATTATATCTCACCTGGAAATCCAGTCTCGGATGAAGAATTTGGTCGGCTTACTTACGATGAATATAAAAAAATAGAAAAGGAGTGGTTTGAGAAACAGGAACAGCTCAAAAATTTCAAAGGGAAGAGCACAACAGGACACGGGCCAAGGTTATCCCCTGAAGACAGCGTATATTATAATACACTGTCTGAACATGATCAAAGATTGTGGATCAGGATGAGAAATATGGAGCGAATGCCTCTAACAGATAAAGATCAACAGAATCTATCAATAAACAGCAAATGGTATCGCCGTTATAAAGGAGAAACCAAATTTCAAGTGATTCATGGTAAAACCAAGGAGCAGATATTTGCCGATGGTATGCGCTATCAGGATTCGTTAAGAGCTAATCCGCCTGATAATGTTTATGATGTAATCCTTGATCTAAGAGATTCAGCAGATTACGAGTTTGTCAAAACAATAATTGATAGTCTCATACCAAGAGAAGAAAAAGGTTATTATCGAGTATTGACTACCAAAGTAATTATGGAAAAACTCATAAAACATAGTATTGGAAATAAGAGAACAAATCCTCCTCCCTGGAAAAGACCAGATTCATATAAGCCCAAGCCTGAACCAGAGAAAAAACAGGAAAGTAG
>DAOWMZ010000308.1 GCA_030642845.1 Candidatus Zixiibacteriota bacterium | reverse complement strand
ATTCGTCACTATTTTCGGTTTCAAAGGATCGCTTATATCAAGAATCAGAGGTGGGTTATTAAAATTATTTATAACAGTTAAAAGTCCTGTCCCATTAAATGATCCAAGATGGAGATCCAGTATATTATTTTCAGGTAAGAATCTGCTTCTATAATAAACTTCAAGGAAGTTAAAATACGGAAGAGCATTAAAACCTTCATAAAGGTTAATTTTAATACTGTTAAGTCCATCCTGCAACCATGAAACTCCATAGCGGCAGTTAAATTTATTGCACGTATCTTCTGCTAAAATATTATTAACATATAATTGCATGTATGGTGAATATGTCCGACCATCAAGATAAAATCGTGCATCCTCTCCTTCAATCGCTCCGGGAGTGGATACAAAAAATTCAAGATAATCATCATTGGACCAGAACCACATGTAATAATCCAAAGTTCTCCCGTTTTTTTTGGTCAACAACATGTTGTCCTGCTCAAGATGAACATTTCTCTTGAAATCTGTAATAACGGTATCATAGCCTTGTGTCGGATCAGCATTAATTGTACCCATTCTTAACCCAGGATTATTATTAATGTGCAGCCAGTAAACATTCCTGTCAGCGTAAACATTATTAATATAATATGTCGCTTCCGGTTCGTAGATCCAGCGATCAACAGCCTCTCCATAAAAAATCAAATAATTAGAACTATTAAAAATACCATCTCCGCCATCATCAATAAATATAGCAATTTCTTCAAATGTCGGACGATTAACACTGTTATCAAAGGGTAACTGTTTGCCGCCACCGTTATATATATGGATATAATCACTGTTTAAATTTGATAGAGAAATCCCGGTATTTTGTAATTGTTCACCGGTTATTTTAATTAACCCGGTTGTACCTACTTCAATTTTATACCATTCTCCGCCATCAGCAAACGGCGCAGATGCGGCAGCAATTTTTGAAACCGGCTTTGCAGGAACCGGCATGGATTTAAACTGATCATAGTTTGACAAAAGTGATCTGAATATTCTGTCAAACCGGGGATCATTTGGCACTGATCCGCCTGATACAAATCCACCATCGAAGCTAATCTTTACTTCCACTCTACTAAATAGCTGAGAGCCGACAACAGGGAATATTCTTATAGTAATAAACTGCCGTCCTCTAATATTTTTCGGATTGGAAATTTCCACTAATGGATGTAAGGCTGTAGAGATCTTATCAGGATTCAACTTATTGTTTGTAATTGTTGTAAGTTCTGTTCCAGTTGCAGAGATTAACCTTACTGATGCCCCAAAAGGGATACCAATGTGGATAGCCTGGAAATATGATTTCAATGAATCGGATTCTGTTTGATACTTCAGCTCTGAAATGTTAATTGATTGAGTGAAATGAAAGTAGGAATTCGATGACTCAAGGATATTTAATCCTTCGCCCTTAATCGGTTTTCCAATTAATAGGAGAAAAAGAGATAAAAAGAAAAAAGATTTACACAAGTTTTTAAGCATAAGAAACCAGGCTTTCTACCCGGCTCTTAAACCGGAACGAATATAGGACACGGTTTTTGAGCCTTAGCATCACTCTCAAAATAATATTAACTTAACTAAAACCACGTTAACCGTTTAATCTATATTCTTTCCTCCATCTTGTATAAATCGCTATATAATAAAAAGTTCCGTAAAAAATGTCAAGTAAGCATTATTACAAAAGCCTCTGTACGCAAAATCCTGGCCGATTCCTTTAGTTATAGACGAAAACAATATCTAATCTGTTGAACCCCATCATGATATATTATCATATTCATACTACTAAATAATCAAGAAATATTTGGTCTGTTTGCAATAATCATGAAAAAGATGAATAATATTTCATATATTGTAAAATTATTAGAATTTATTGTTAGTCCAGTTCGATCTCCAATTTTTTGCTAAGGTTATCTGTCTCCGCTTTGATAACAAATAATTGATCTTCATAATTATCAACATCACCGTTAGGAAACAGAACAGCATTATATACTTCGTTAAACTGATCAATCATGTAATCAAAAAGAGACATTGTCTCAGGTGAATAAAAGCCATCTTCAATCATTCTGTTACGGGCATAATCAATATTATCTTCCCAGGCTATAAGGATCGGCTTATCTCTTATAATCCAGCTTTTAATAACTGAGCGCATTTCATTAGCTGGAATAGCCTCTCCCCTGCCATCATTACCTTCGCGCCACTTTTCAGTTAATCTGAAACCATACTCAATATAATTATTTGAGATATTGTCAAGATAGGTTTTAAAATGAAATCCTACTTCTCGTGGTGATGATCCATTTATAAGCATAGCCCAATCAGATTTTATTTTATTGGCGGTTATTTTCGATGATGTCTGGGCTTCTTCGGTTGTTTGACCGGTTTCAAACTTTACACCGCAGGAGCAAGACATAAGGATGGCAGCCATTACACAACAATAAACTATATGCCTATATATTCTCAACTATGTTGTCACCTTAATTTTGCGCAGTCAGGATTCCTATCCGCGCTTAATCTATTCTCTATTAGCATCAGTTCTAACGCGTAGAGGGTGGGCTTGTGTCACCCTATTAGGCTTTCTCTTTACGGCGGAGACAAGCCCCGCCGCTACGCGTTTGTAAGATAATATCATAAATCTATATAGATACTTTTTTACTGCTAATCGAAGCCAGATCACAGGTAAAATGCCTCAGGAAAGATGGTTCCTTAATTATTTTATAACCACCTAATGTGGCTTTTTTATCTACAATACGGCTGGCAATATCGGCAATATAATCATAATGAGTATTTGTATAAACTCTGCGAGGCATAGCCATTCTTACCAGTTCTTTAACCGCAGTAAGCTTTTCACCGGTATTGGGATCGGTTCCGCCAAACATCAGTGAACCGATTTCAACAACACGAACTCCTCCTTCACGATAGAATTCTACTGTCAGAGACTGTCCGGGGAATTGATCCGGAGGAATATGAGACAGCAAAGCTCCCGCATCAATAAAAACCGCATGACCGCCGGTTGGCTCAATTATCGGCATTCCGGCTTCTTTGATTCGTTCCCCAAAATAAGCAACCTGGCTAATTCTGTAATCTAAATAATTAAAATCCATCACCTCTTTCAACCCAACAGCCATCGCTTCAAGGTCCCTGCCAGCTAAACCGCCATAGGTCGGGAATCCTTCGATAATGATCATCAACTCTTTGATCCGTCCATATAGGTTCTCATCATTAAGAGCAATAAATCCACCAATATTGACCATACCGTCTTTTTTGGCCGACATCATTACACCGTCACAGTAAGCAAACATTTCTGACGCAATTTCAGGAATAGTTTTATTACTATATCCTGATTCATCCTTTTTGATAAAATAACAGTT
>DAOWMZ010000078.1 GCA_030642845.1 Candidatus Zixiibacteriota bacterium | reverse complement strand
TTATTAAAAACCAGTTACGATCACAAGGTGAGACTTAAGAAATATTGAATATTTACTATATTGTGTGGGCGGCAGACGTCCCCGTCTGCCCCTTGTTGATTGTGGTTGGCAAAAACCATCGTCTGTTGGTTTAATTTAATTGTATCCCACCCATCGGGTGGGGTCCTATAACGGTATAAACCGGAAACATAGTATACAAATCAGACCGGGAACATAGGTAACAGGTATATTAATTGTATCCTACCCAACGGGTGGGTTATATTTTATGTCAATTATCAGCCCCAATAAAAATAGAGTTTTTAGCTGGACAGATCGTAAAAATTCATTATATTCAACCTCTTTGGTGTTCAATAACTTAGCTTTTATAACCGGAGACTCGGATACTACTTATTGGTTTAATATTTAGTGATGATTGACAGGTTAAAGAAAAACTTCGATACGACAAACGCCATTGTAGGGGGAATGGTCTGGCTTGTTGTTATAATTATATATTCTCTAACCAAAGCACCTACCCTTTCATTCTGGGATTGTGGTGAATTTATTGCCACTTCACATATCCTCGGTATCCCGCATCCTCCGGGAACTCCCTTATATATTCTATGGGGAAGATTATTTTCAATTCTACCGTTTTGGTCAGATCTTTCAGTACGAGTCAATATGCTTTCAGCAGTATGTTCATCTTTTACAGCATTGTTTGGATATTTGCTAATTGTTCGTATGCTTAGATCATGGTTTGATTCTGATGATTCCCTCTATACAAAATTATTAATCTATGCTGGTGGAGCGAGTGGAGCCTTTTTTGCCGCATTCAGTTTTACAAATTGGAATAACTCCGTTGAAGCTGAAGTTTATGGCATGGCTATGATGATGACATTAATGATACTTTGGTTTTCCCTGATATATTTTCAACATAGGGGGACACCATTCGCAGAAAGATTGATGGCAATTATCATTTTTGTCGGCTTTATGGGTATTGGGGTTCATATGACAGTCCTCATCGCGATACTTATAGCCGGTTTGTTTTTTGTCTTGAAAAAATCGGCCCCAAAATCTACATGGTTTGCAATTGCCATCTTTTTGGGAATGGAACTCTATTATATTTTTGCTCTTTCATCAAGACCGGGGGAGATTCCATACTATATTCCGGTGTTGATTGTAACGATATTTTACTTTTTCTATATTTTTTCATACGAGCAAATTCCAAGACTTCATTTAATAATCGGCGGTGGATTTATCATGGCCGCTTTACCCGTTTTTGAATCAGCTTATAAAGTAATAAAAAATCCAAATAATATTGAAATAGCTACGCTTGGCGGATTTTCAACAATAGAATATATAGGGATTGGATTTGTTATTTTATTAAATCTTTTTGCTCTTGTTTTAATAGCGAAATATTTCAAGGAACGTCAAAAATATGATACGGGGACATTAAATCTTATCCCGGCAATATTTATTTTAGTGATGACGGTGATGATAATCCTGCTGAATATTTTCAAAGGCTATCATCCTTTTCTTATCATTTCGGCAATATCTCTTGTCGGACTGATAGCTTTTTTGAGGCGGCACATTAACTGGTCAATTTTAATCTCTCTGGTTGGTATTGCTTTGATTGTAGTTGGGCTTAAAGAATTCATGTATGGAGTTATCTTGTCTGGCGTGATAGTTATAATATTAGGGTTGACCAAAAATATGCCCGATTGGAAACCGGCATTGATAATTTTATTCTGTGCTATAGCTGGTTTTTCTGTTCATCTGTTTGTGCCGATTCGATCAGCTCAACAACCAAATATCAATGAAAACAATCCCTCGGCTTCGCTTAATGCTACCATCAACTTCCTCGAAAGAAAACAATATGGCTCGCAGGGAATGGTGGAAAGGATGTTCAATCGTCGGGCTGAGTGGGGAAATCAGTTTGGTGATTATCGCCGTATGGGATTCTGGCATTTCTTTAAGGATCAGTTTGGGATAAAAGGTCCCAGTGTTGTATTTTTTGTTTTATTAGGTATTTTTGGGTTGTGGGAAATTGCTCGAAAGAAGCCAAAGATTGGCTTACCTTTTATATTAACTTTAATATTCTGTTCTGTCGGATTGATCCTGTATATGAATTTTTCTGACGGAATGCGTCAAAATCCGGTTACCGGAGCTGATTATATGGAAGTTCGAGATAGAGATTATTTTTTCACTCCGGCTTATATCATCTTTGGTCTGGCTATAGGCATTGGATTATCTGTTTTAGTTCAGACAATTCGAAATGGTATTGCAAAATATTCAGAAGGTCCTAAGAAAATAATTTTAGCATCATTATCAGTTTTATTTTTACTCCCTGTTTATACACTGGCCGGGAATTATCATGAGTGTGATCGTTCCGATAACTTCATACCCTATGATTATGCCTGGAATCTTCTGGAATCGACCCCTCAAAATGGGATACTTCTTACTCATGGAGACAACGACACTTTTCCGTTATGGTGCCTTCAGGAAGTTTATGGCATCAGACCTGACATTGCAGTTATCAATCTTTCATTAGCTAATACTGATTGGTATATAAAACAAATCCGTACCGTAATGGGGTTGGATTTAGGGTGGACAGATAGTGATGTTGATAACCTTCGCCGCTTTCGTACTCCTGATGGAGTTGTATATCGAATACAGGATATTGTCAGTGATGCTGTCATTGAAAGTTATTATGGGAAACGACCAATCTGTTTTTCTGTAACGGTTGGATCTGGTGCTCGACGTTATAAAGGGAAGCCGTTGGATCAGATGTTGACTATGAATGGTATGGTTTGGGTTATTACTGAAGCGAAGAAAACGATGGAAGTGGATGTTGAGGAAAGTTTTGATTTCTTCACAAATCCGAATAGATTTAAAACTAGAGGAATCAATGATCCTGCAATATATAAAGATGAGACCACTTCCCGATTGACTCGCAATTATGGCAACGCATTTCTAATGGTTGCTGATACTCTTAGAAAAGCAGGTGATTTTGAGAGGGCTGAAATTATAACAAAAGAAGCTGTAAATAAAATCCCTCATGCTGGTGATCCCGTTGATTTTTTGGCTACTCTTTATGAGCGGTCGGGAAAAATCGAAGAATTAAAATGGCTGGTTGAAAATTCTGTAGCCGGGGATCATCTTCATCAAAAGCTATTATTAGCAAGAGCATACCGGGGACAGAAAGATATAATTACAGCCGAAAGATTACTAAGGGAAATGAATGCTGAAAACCATTCTTATAAACCTGTTTTTGAAGAGATGATAAGGATGTATTATTCTCAGAGAGATGTTGAGAATATTCATTGGCTTTTAATGGAGTGGATGCGTTATAATCCCAATGATAATGAAGTCAGAGAAATGTTAAAGCAGTTTGAAGCCGGGTTTAAAAATGAGCCAACTGACACTGGAGATCAGTCATGAGAATTCTCGCTCTTAACTGGAATGACCTGAAAAATCCTTATGGAGGCGGGGCAGAGGTTCATCTTGAAGAATTGTTGAGAAGGCTTCAATCCTACGGACATGAGGTTACTCTGTTTTGTTCCGGTTTTCGGGATTGTCTTCCTGAAGAGACCATCGAAGGGATAAAAATTATCAGACGAGGTAATCGTTACAATTTTAACCTTATCGCTCCTTTTTATCTGAGAAAAATTGTCAGGGAAAACAAGTTTGATTTATTAATAGAAGATATAAACAAAATCCCCTTTTATACTCCATTATATCTGAATCTTAAAACATTAGTGGTTGTACCTCATCTTTTTGCTACAACAGTTTTTCAGGAAATCAATTTTGTATTGGGAATGTATATCTTTTTAGCCGAAAGACCTCTTGTTGCATTTTATAAAGGGCGGCCTTTTAATGTCATCTCGGAATCTACTGCCGATGATTTGGTAGAGAGAGGCATACCACGGGAAGATATTTCGGTGATTCATTGCGGAATCGATAATGAATTGTATATACATGAACCTTCAGTACCCCGCTATGAAAAACCGACGATATTATATTTAGGGCGAATTAAAAAATATAAATCTATTCAGCATCTGATCCGGGCTTTCAGGATAGTAAAAGAAAAAATCCCTCAATCTCA
The DNA here is from genome assembly GCA_030642845.1 of Candidatus Zixiibacteriota bacterium. Taxonomy (GTDB): domain Bacteria; phylum Zixibacteria; class MSB-5A5; order GN15; family FEB-12; genus DAOWMZ01. The sequence continues at coordinate 3,210 of DAOWMZ010000078.1, read as the reverse complement.
ATTGATGATTGTTGGAAACGGGGATTACCTCGAAAAGTTAAAATCTCTCGCTAATGATCTGGGACTTGCAGAAGATGTGGAGTTCCCTGGTTTTGTTACATCGGAAGATAAAGTAACCCGGATGAGAAAAGCACATGTAGCTGTGCTGCCATCATTGAAAGAGGGTTGGGGTTTAACTAACATTGAATCCAATTCGGTTGGAACACCTGTAATTGCCGCAAATGTTCCCGGTCTTAAAGATTCCGTCAAAGATGGCGAAACCGGATTTTTATTTGAGCATGGAAATATCAATCAACTAAGTGAAAAATTGATTCTAATATTGACCGATCAACAATTACAGGAAAAGCTTCAAAAAGGAGCGTTGAAATGGGCAGCAAATTTCAATTGGGATAAGGCTGCACGAAAATTTGAAAAAGTAATCCTGAGTATGGTGGAAAAGTAAAATGACTATAGAAGCTAAAAAACGTCTCTATTTAATTATTGGATTTGCTGTTTCAGTTCTTTTGCTTTGGGTTTTGTTCAGGAATATCAACTTTACCGAATTGTGGGGAGCACTTAAAGGGGCTAATTACTGGTGGCTGATACCAAATATTTTATTGATTTTCGTAACAATGTATCAAAGGGCTTATCGTTGGCAAGCTATGGTCACTCCGATTGCACATATTCCTTTTTCAAAACTGTTAGCTTCGACCTGTATCGGATTTATGGCTAACAATGTTCTTCCTTTGAGACTGGGTGAGTTTGTAAGAGCCTATTCATTGGCATCAGGGAAAACTGAAATTACAAAATCAGCATCGCTGGCAACAATTTTTGTAGAACGAATGGTATTTGATCTGGTTGCATTACTTCTGATTTTTGGCGGTGTTCTATATTTTTCTGACCTCATTTTGGATCCTAAAATGCTGCACGGATTAAACATTGCTATTGGAATTGCATTGGTTGGTATTTCCATAATTATTATACTTGCTCTTAAACCAGCGCAGACCGGACATCTGTTGACTAAGTATCTATTTTTTATTCCTCCATCAGTCAAAGAATCTATCGAAAGCATAATTATCAAATTCTCCAAAGGACTTGAATTTCTTACAAACATAAAAAGTGTGATTTCGGTCGGGATTCAGACGCTTCTAATATGGCTTCTTATGGGATTTTCAAATATTTTTATTGTTTTTGCCTTTGATCTTGATCTTCCTATTGATGCACTTTACGTCATCCTGGTTTTTGTCTCTATATCGATATTAGTACCATCTTCGCCTGGATTTGTCGGCGTTTACCATGCCGGAGCTGTCTGGGCATTAAAAAGCTATGGAATTGGTGATGCCGAAGCACTGTCGTTTGCAATTGTTCTTCATGCCGCTCAGTATATTGTTGTCACTATGATGGGTTTCTATTTCCTCAAGAAAGAACATCTCTCTTTAAAGAAACTTGAAGAAGAAGCCACAGAGGGGGAAGCCGAAGAAAATTGATGATTTATCAATCATAAAACCCAGAGATATTCTCATGTACAGTAGTCCCTTTAACAGATGGGTAATATGGATTCTCATTATTTCTATAGTAATGAGACTTGGTTTTTTAGTCTTTGGTGAAGTGTTACCGGTCATGTGGGATGCCCGCAAATATGTAGCCGGGGGAATAGGATTACTCTCGTATATTTATCCACCAACAGATACTGATATCCAGGATGAATTTATTGATCGACAGCAGTTCAAACAGCTCTATGATAAAAAAATAGAGGGTGAGAGAATCAAATGGCTTTCTTATAAACCACATACATTAACCGAAGCTAAAGAAGAAATATATTTCAGCGGTCCTTTATATCCAGCTGTTCTTGCAACTATTTTTATGATTGCACCTGCCAATGATTTTACAATTGTCAGGTTATTTGGTATTATTCTTGATTTACTATGCAATTTATTACTCATACTAATTGGAATCAGGCTTATAGGCCGAACACCGGCACTTGTGGCAGGGCTGATGTATGCTGTCTATTTCCCTTTCATTTTATCATCATCAATGTTGTTATTGGAGACATCGACAAGTTTTTTGATTCTATTGACTATCTATTTATTTATAAGGGCATCAGAAGATTATAAGCGAAAATATCTTATTTTTGCGGGAATCGTAACCGGTCTATTACTTTTGAACAAGCCTACGGCTACGCTGTTAGTAGTTCCATTATTAGCTGGTTTTTATTTCTATATCAGGGCTCATTGGCAGAATAAAATATTTGTCAGTCGAATTCTCTGGTATGTTGCTCCTTTTGGAATAATAACAGCAATCTGGTTGACAATTACATCAATTCATTTCGGACAAATTGCTATCAGAGATCCAAATTATTCAGGAGCTAATCTCCGTCAATCAACTTCTATTATTTACGAAGGATATGATTTGGATATGGTAGAGAAAGATTTCTGGACCAGATCTGTAGCCGGGGATATTCTTGATGATCCGATTGGTTTTGGCGGGTTGTTAATTAAAAAATTTGACCGCTTATGGCGAAGACCTTTTAATGATTTTAAAAAGGAATTTATTATCCCCTATAAAGTCAATGAAGGACACCATCTTGTTCTGGTTATTTTTGGATTAATGGGATTATTGCTATTAATGCGTTTGGATTTCCGCCTGGCAGCCTGGCTGCTTTTTATAATTGGCTATTACACGGTTATCCATCTTGTTTTTCATTCTATCTCTCGTTATAATTTCAATGCCATGCCGATGATCTTGTTAGCGGGGGCATACATGATAGCTTTGATATGGAACAGTTTTGTAAATTATTCAATGAAATCAAAAGTTATGATTTTATCATCGTTATTAATTTTGGTTTTATCAATTACAATTGGAACTAATTGGATTATAACATTTTTAGACTCAGGATTAAACCAACTGACTGTTATAATAATAATCCTCGTTAAAATTTGTCTCTTTCTATTAGGTTTATTGCTGCTTACAAAAGTAGTTAAATATGAAAATTACCCAATCGGAAGAAATTTAATGATCCTTGGATGTATTGTTATTGTAGGCCCATTGATGGCATCTCAGGCTCTTTCAAGAGATAATTGGGCTGAGTTTAATACCCGAATTGACACATCAGACATTAAAGCCGGTACAAGAATTTATATTTCTGATCTGGTGAAAATTAGAGATGGTGACTCATGGGATTTAGTTATTGATTTGAATTCAGGACAAAACAGAAGCAATAGTTTTAATGTA
>DAOWMZ010000141.1 GCA_030642845.1 Candidatus Zixiibacteriota bacterium | reverse complement strand
TCTTCCCGGTCATGGAGAGACAATTGTTGATGGTCCCGATGATTTCTACGGTATGGAAAAAACTGCAGAGTGTCTAATCGAATTTATGAACGAAAAAAAAATCAACAAGGTTGATTTGATGGCTTACTCAATGGGGGGAAGGCTGGGATTATATTTGGCTATCAACTATTCTGAATATTTTAATAAGATAATTTTTGAATCTACATCTCCCGGATTAAAAACAGAATTAGAACGATCAGAAAGAATCAAGCAGGATGAAAAACTGGCAAAGAAAATACAGGAAACTGATTTTGAAGATTTTATTGAAGCTTGGTATCGCCAGCCACTTTTTGCATCGCTGAGGCGGAATGATAAAAAATTGGATGAAATGAAAAAGACTCGCATAGAAAACAGAGAGGGTTATGCCCTGTCATTATTGCATATGGGAACAGGAATGCAGCCATCACTTTGGGGAGAACTTGATAAAATAAAAAATCCAACTTTGTTGATTGCCGGGGAATTGGATGTTAAGTTCAAGGTTATAGCTAAAGAGATGGCCGTATTGATTCCGACAGCTAATTTGAATATTATTCCCGATGCGGGTCATAATGTTCATTTTGAGATGCCAGAGATATATGCCGATACTGTAAGAGATTTTTTGATAAAATAAGATGAGGTTATAATGGAAAAGATAAAATGGGTTGATGCTAAAAAATTCAAAGATATTATATATCATAAAGCCGAGGGGATCGCCAAAATAACTATCAACCGTCCCGAAATACGCAATGCGTTTCGACCGCTTACTGTTTTTGAAATGGGACAGGCATTGGCTGATGCCAAAGATGATCCTGATATTGGAGTTATAATCTTGACCGGTATGGGTGAAAAGGCTTTTTGTTCGGGTGGTGATCAGAGAATACGCGGTGATTCAGGTTATACTGATAATGAAGGTGTCAATCGTCTAAACGTTCTCGATTTCCAAAGACAGATCAGAACCTGCCCTAAACCGATAATTGCAATGGTTGCAGGTTATGCTATCGGAGGCGGGCACGTGCTTCATCTTATATGTGATCTTACTATCGCTGCGGAAAATGCAATATTCGGTCAGACCGGTCCCCGGGTCGGTTCTTTCGATGGCGGCTACGGGGCGAGTTATATGGCTCGCATTGTAGGACAGAAAAAGGCGCGGGAAATTTGGTTTCTCTGTCGTCAGTATGATGCCAGGCAGGCATTGGAAATGGGTTTGGTTAATACGGTTGTGCCCTATGATAATCTTGAAGATGAAACTGTTAAATGGTGTCGGGAAATTTTAGCAAATTCCCCAATGGCTCTCCGTTGTTTAAAAGCGGCGTTAAATGCTGATTGTGATGGACAAGCCGGACTGCAGGAACTGGCCGGAAATGCAACGATGCTTTTTTACATGACCGAGGAAGGACAGGAAGGACGCAACGCATTTGTTGAAAAACGGAAACCTGATTTTTCCAAATTTCCCAGGCAGCCATAGGTGGCGTAGCCACGCTTATAAAGAATGTCCAACTCTTTTATAAATACATGGATTTTGGCATCCCGACCTAAAACTTTACCGGCGGCAATTGCACCGGTTCTTATAGGGACAGCTATGGCGTATGAGTCAGGCGGGTTTCATCTATTATCATGTCTTGCCGCTGTCGTCGGAGCTTTGCTAATTCAGATTGGGACAAATTTTGCCAACGATTATTATGATTTTAAAAAAGGGGCAGACAAAGGGGATCGTCTTGGCCCGATAAGGGTAACTCAATCGGGAATGGTTAGTCCGGACACAATGAAAAAAGCCACATACTTTGTGTTTTCCATGGCGTTGTTGTCAGGAGTATATTTGGTAGTTAGGGGAGGATGGCCGATTGTGATTATTGGCTTGAGTTCGATTCTGTTTGGAATACTCTATACCGGCGGTCCCTACCCGCTTGGATATAACGGACTGGCTGATATTTTTGTATTGATCTTTTTTGGTCCGGTCGCCGTTGGGGGAACATATTATGTCCAGACTTTAGAGATTAATAATATTGTTTTATTAGCCGGTTTATCACCCGGTTTGATGTCGGCTGCAATTCTTACGGTTAATAATTTGAGAGATATTGACAACGACAGAAAAATTGGCAAGAAGACTTTAGCGGTAAGGTTCGGGACATCTTATGCCCAATTTGAATACACATCTTCTGTGGTTATAGGGCTACTGATACCGCTATTAGTAGTTTTACTTATTTCAGATAAATACTATTCATTGTTATCTCTAATTACAGTAATATTTGCGATTCCGCTTTTTAGAAAAGTATATACTATTAAAGGTCGGGAATTAAATAATGTTCTCGCATCTACAGGGAAAATACTTTTGATTTATTCTGTTCTGTTTTCAATAGGCTGGTTGCTATGACAGATATAAAACCGAAATTATTTCGTTACAAATTGCCATTAACAAAAAGTTTGAATTTAAAAGGGAGCAAAGTTGAATATAGAGAGGGTTTGATTTTAACTCTTTGGAGTAATGATGAATTGATGGCTTCCGGAGAAATAGCCCCATTACCGGGATTCAGCAGAGAAACTATCGAACAGGCAGAAGAACAATTAATACAATCAATCAAAAACATTCCTCTGGAAAAAGTATTATCCGGTTTACAGAGTTCACCACTTATTGATACGATGCTTGAACATGCAGAAGAAGCAAAATTGTTTCCATCGGTAGAATTTGGGATCTGCACAGCAATATTAAATCTATTCTCAAAATCTCATATTAGGAGTTTTATTTCAGAAAATGCATCTGATAGCATTAAGGTCAATGCTCTTTTATCCGGAAGTGAAGATGAGATTATAGGAAAAGTAAAAACCTTAAAAGCCAAGGGCTACACAACTCTCAAACTCAAAGTCGGACGGCAGAGTTTAGAAGAGGATATAAATTTAGTTCATAAGGTGTATGAAAATATAGAAAAACTAACGAAGTTAGTTTTAGATGCGAATAGATCTTGGAGTGTTGAAGAAGCTATTTATTTTGGAAATAGTATTAGTGACATAAAGATTTCGTATATCGAAGAGCCGGTTAAAGATTATTTAGGGATTTTGCAGTTATGCAATAAAAGTAAATTTAATATTCCTATTGCCCTTGATGAAAGCCTTACCGCTATTTATCCAAAAGCAATGGAGCATATTCCCGGTATTACAACTCTGGTTTTAAAACCGACTATTCTTGGTTTTGTAAAAACTTTTGAATTTATCAAAAAAGCAAAGAGCCTTGGAATGAAAACTGTTATAAGTTCATCATTTGAATCAAGTATTGGGCTAATTGCATTAGCAGAATTGGCATCGGGATGTAGAGCTACAGCCGGGTTGGATACTATAGAATGGTTTGCTGAAGATACATTGGAAACATCATTCAAAATTGAATCAGGTCATGTTGATCTTAAAGCCTTACCCGATCAAAAACTAAATCTTAAATCCTCATGTATCGAGGAAATTAACCTTGCCTGAGATTACTTGCCCTCTACATAAGGTTGCAGGCGATGAAATCGCCCTTATTAGTTCAAACAGAGAGATTACTTATAAAGAGTTTAATCATTTGGTTAATAAAGCGACACAATGGTTAGCTGATAATAACATTAAAAAAAATGATCGGGTAGCAATTCTCTCACATAATCCAATTGAGTTTCCGATTCTATTATTAGCGCTGTTTCGTATTGGTGCCGTTGCTGTTCCGATGAACTATAGATTGCCTGAGCAATCAAATATTGAATTGTTAAAACAGTTCTACATTTCTCATCTGATATGTCCCGGGGTTATGATTCCAGCAAAATACAACTCTAATCTTTCAATAATTAGTTTGGATAGATTCTTTGATGTAATGGAATTGTATCAATATGATAATTCCAAATCAAGATTATCTTTAGAACAGGATGCTACTATTATTTTTACTTCCGGCTCTTCGGGAGAACCCAAAGGGGTATTACATTCCTTTGGTAATCATTACTACAACGCATCAGGCTCCAATGAAAATATTTTATTACAACAGGGTGACCGATGGTTGGTGTCGCTGCCGTTTTATCATGTGGGTGGTCTTGGGATTATATTTCGTACTATCCTTGCCGGAGCAACTATAGTGATTCCCGAACCTGATGAAAACTTGGAAGATTCAATAATACGATACAAAGTATCGCATTGTTCATTGGTGGCGACTCAGCTTTATCGATTGCTTAAATCAAATTCTATAAAAGAAATATTAATGAGCCTAAAGGCTCTGCTGATAGGCGGGGGAAGAGTACCATTTAATTTGATCGAGAAATCAGTTGAGGCAGGAATTCCCATACATACCACCTATGGCTTAACTGAGATGGCATCGCAGGTAACAACAACACCCCCTAATGCTGATATTGAATTATTAAAGACATCCGGGAAACTTTTAAAATATCGTGAATTGAAAATTTCTGATGAGGGGGAGATTTTTGTAAAATCTGAAACTCTATTCAGAGGATATATTATCAACAAAGGAATCGATGACTCAATTGATGGCGATGGTTGGTTTCATACCGGGGATATGGGAAAAATAGATAAAAAAGGATATTTGACTGTATCGGGTAGAAAAGACAACATGTTTATTTCCGGTGGAGAGAATATCTGTCCCGAAACGATAGAAGCAGCTTTGCTGCAATTTGATAGTATCGAAGAGGCTGTAGTTGTTGGGGTTGATGATCCTGAATTCGTAAATCGTCCAGTTGCGTTCATAAAATTAAAAAGAAAAATGGAAACAAAGAAAATAGAGAAGTCACTACGTGACTGTTTGCCAGGTTATATGATTCCGGCAGCATTTTATGAATTACCCAATGATGACAAGCAGGGCGGGATTAAATTTAACAGGCTCAAACTCAAACAGTTAGCGGAAAAAAAATATAAATCTATGAACTGATATTTTTCAATTCTTCGACAAGCTTTTCTGGTAATGCTATTGGTTTGTGGCTTTTTTTATCAATTGCAACATGAGTTGTTTTGATTGTTGCAGTTATTTCTCCAGATCCGTTGAAAATCTCATAAGACAACACATAGGATGTGTGTCCGATTTTTTCGGTTTTAATTGCAACCTTGATTATGTCGCCTGCGTACATAGGTTTATGAAAATTAGATTTGGCATTTACAATGAGAATTAAGTATGAGGATTTATCAATCATGTGCCTGAAGTCAAAACCAATCGATTCCATAAACTGTTCATAGGCATCATGAGCAAATTTAAAATAATTAGCGAAAAAAAGAACCCCGGCGGCATCGGTGTCATGCAGCCTTACTTTCATATCCAATGTAAACATATTAATTCCTCGGTAATAATAAATTTCAGTGTACATATATAATATTATGTATATATTTGCAAGCTAAGTATGGTCAATACAACTATGAAAGGTCAAAAAATGAAGAACAGTTCAGGGAGAATGATTCTCAATTTGTTGGTAGCAGCATTGCTGCTTATTTCAGTTTTTTCCATTTCTGCTTTTGGTGCAACAAACGCGATTCCGCAAAGAGCAGATATTGAGGACAAGTATAAATGGAATCTTGATGATCTTTATTCATCAGATGAAGCATGGGAAGTCGAATATAAATTCCTTGATGAAAATATTGAACGTTTGGCTCAGTTTCAGGGTAAATTGGGTGAATCTTCGGATATACTGTTGAAGTGTTTTCAACTTCGCGATAGTCTTGAATTGATCGAGCATAATCTCTGGGTTTATGGTTACTTGAAACTCGATGAAGATAATCGTGAGAGCAAATATCAGGAAATGACTCAAAGAATGCAGGGTTTATGGTCGC
>DAOWMZ010000241.1 GCA_030642845.1 Candidatus Zixiibacteriota bacterium | reverse complement strand
TGCGGTTTCGACACAGGCATTGCTTGATTTATTTCGTAAGGGCACGGCATGCCGTGCCCCTACAATTTAGAAAGGCAGAACCGATAAATGATTCTGTCCTGCAAGATTCAATCCCTTGCCTTTTATAAATACGAATTGTATATTTCCCCTATGGAATCCGTAAAGATAAAAGACCTGACAGTAGGTGATAATGTCACCGCTTTTTACTCTGTACGCCGACGGGATATCCGCGAATACAGCAAAGGGAAATTTGTTTCACTTGAATTAGGGGATGCTACCGGTCGGATTCCGGCTGTTGTCTGGGAACCGGATCATTTCTGCCTGACCGATCTTGATGCCGGCATTGTGGTCAAAGTAAAAGGATCAGTCGGAGAATACCATAACCGCAAACAGATGACAATCAGCCGTATCAGGCTTGCTCTGGATGATGAGTATTCACTCGAAGATATCCTGATGCACTCGCCCCAATCACCAGAACAACGTCGCAATCGAATTATAAATCTGACTGAAAAAGTTGAGAATACTTATATAAAACAACTGCTTGAATCATTTTGGAAAGATGAAGAGTTCTTAGATAAATTCCTGACTGCCGCCGCCGGTAAACTCTGGCATCATGCTTATATCGGTGGTTTATCGGAACACTCAGCCAATGTTGCTGAACTCACTCTCAGGGTTGCGCAGGGTTATGATTTTTTAAATAATGATTATCTTATCTTTGGCGGGTTGCTTCATGATATTGGCAAAGTGGAAACATATTCTGTTAAAACTTCGATAGACTATACTGACGTTGGAAGATTAGTTGGTCATATCTGTATCGCTGACACCTGGATTTATGAGCGGGCGCATAAGATAGAAACTTTCCCGGAGTCATTGCTAACCAAACTCAGGCATCTGATTCTATCTCATCAGGGGGAATATGAAACACCGGTACAGCCGATGATGCCGGAAGCTTTCATTATTTATTATTGCGATGAAATTGATTCCAAAATGGCTGCCCTTGACCGTATCCGCACCAAGGTAGAGACACCCGGATGGTCAGACTATGTCAAGCTTCTTGAACGCTTTTTATATTTCGATTCTGTCGAGGAAAAGAAGTGAGCGACAATATCATTCTCAGAACGGAATCCCTGACCAGAGAAGTCCCCGATAAAGTTATCATCGATAATATCACTTTGTCATTTGAAAAAAACAGAATCTATTCGATCATCGGACCCTCCGGTGCGGGGAAATCATCATTATTGCGTTTATTGAACCGTCTTGATGAACCGACATCCGGTGAAATATTTTTTCATGAATCCTCTGCCTGTGATAATGCCCCTGAAAATATCAGAAAAAAAATCGGCTACCTTTTTCAGACACCATATCTATTTCCCGAAACGGTAAGAGACAATTTACTATATGCCGAGAGTTCCTTAACAAATGATAAAATTAATGAAATATTAAACCAGGTTCATGTTGAACCGGAATTGTTAGATCGTAAAGTCAGCACTCTCTCTGTCGGTCAAAGCCAAAGAGTGGCTTTAGGAAGGCTTCTTGCTACCAGACCGGAAATTATAATGCTCGATGAACCGACATCTTCGCTTGATCCAACATATACCGAAGCAATTGAGAAGACAATTCTTGAAATAGTAAAAAATACAGACCTGACGGTGCTTGTCGTTACCCATCATCCCAACCAGGCTCTTCGACTGAAAGGCGAGGCGATTCTATTGGTTGAGGGAAAACTTATTGAAGCCGGTTCGGCTGAACAGATAATCAATGACCCCCGGTCTGAATTGGGGAAAAGATATAAAAACAGACAATTACGATGAGTGATATAACTTATATACATGTTTTGAAATCTTTGGTGCTGGTTGTTCTTGCTATCGGAATCAGCCGCTACTGGAAAATTGATACTACCAAAGATATGATAGTCGGGACGATTCGTTCGTTTATTCAACTAATAGCTGTAGGTTATGCCCTCAAATTTATTTTTGAACCGGATTATATTCTCCTGAACTTTGGGATATTGCTGATCATGATGCTTATGGCATCTCACACCGCAGCAAAAAGAGCTAAAAATATACCCAAACCATTTATAATCTGTTTCTTATCTATAGCAACCGGCTCTTTGATTACCCTTGTTTCACTGATGGCTATAAATCCTGACTGGTTCACTGCCCGCTATTTGATTCCTTTAGGGGGTATGATAATAAGCAACTCCATGAATGCATGTACGCTTAGTGTGGATCGTTTGATTTCTGATGTAAGAAACAACCGCCTTGCAATTGAGACTTCTTTATCCCTAGGGAAGACCTGGAATCAATCATCTTTTAAGTTTCAAAAAGAAGCTACTACAACCGGGATGATTTCGATTTTGAATTTCATGAAAACTGTTGGTATTGTTTCATTACCCGGAGCTATGACAGGCATGATTCTTGGCGGGGCGGAGCCGCTCGAGGCGGTGTTGCTTCAGATGGTTGTAGCTTATATGCTCTTATCGGCGGTGACAATAACATCAATTGCTGCGGTACAGTTGACAATTCGACGTTTTTTTACTTCCAGTCATCAATTGATAATCAATGAATAGATTTGAGATAAATCCAAACTTTGGAATACTTCAAGATTAATCAGCAAATTTATACTTGTCTTTTTTTGTATTTCCTGTACTTTAGGAAAGCCGATTTTAGTCGGCAAAGTTTTTTAACGGAGAGATGGCCGAGCGGCTGAAGGCGCACGCCTGGAAAGCGTGTATAGGTAACCCCTATCTAGGGTTCGAATCCCTATCTCTCCGCCATAATTTAGAAACAGGTAAAACTTCACCATTTTCATCCAATTTTGCATTAATTCTGGTCTTTGTAACTGCAATCATATCAAACGGTTGCCTGTACTCAGCAAGAATTTCATTTCCCTTAATATGACATTTCGAAACCATACTATCCAACAATTTACGTTTTCCTTCATTATTTCTTGTAACGTATTGAGAATAAGCGGATTCCGCTATTTCTAAGATTTTCACACCCTCTTCAAAATAATTGAGGTTCGCTTTCGAATGTTTATCTAATTTATTCTGCATTTCAACAAGTTGATCCGAAAACAACTGATGGAGTTCCTTCCATCTATCAGTATCAATGACTCCTTCAAGCTTATCCTCATATATAGACCTGATTTTTGTTTCTGTTTTTGTTATCTCTCTTTTTAGTGTGGATATAGCATTTGAATGGAACTCATTCTCGTCAGCGTGGCTTGATTTAAGAGCCTCTTTAATCCAGTTAACAATCTCCTGATCAATCTTAATCGCTTGCACAACTTTTCCTAAAAGTAAAGCAATTTGCTCTTCACGAATATATTTCTGAGGACATTTACCCCTAGCACCAGTGCAATTGTAATAAATGTATCTGTTACCACTCTGTCTTTGTGCAGTCAACTGACAGCCACAATATCCACAATAAAGAAGACCCCGGAAGGGATAGTAGAGCTTACCTTTTTTTGGTTTATTGAATCGCTTAAGCTGATATTGTACGAGATCAAAAAGTTCTCTTGAAATAATGGGATCATGGTTACCATTCATGACTTCGCTTTTCCATCGGAAGTCACCATAATATATAGGATTCTTAAGAATTTTTTCTAACGATCCTGCACTAAACCTTTTACCTGATTTCCTATAAGCTAATCCTTCATCGTATGCTTTATCACTGAGAGTCTTAAGGGAGTACTTGCCGGTAGCATACCACTCAAAGAGTCTTTTGATTATATATGCTTTTTCAAGGACCTTATCAATTAAGCGAGTTTCTCTATTATTCTTATAACCAAAAGGAGCTCTGCCTGGATAATGACCGTTTTTTGCTTTCTGATTCATCCCCTTTATCACTTCTTCAGATAAATTATCACTATAATTCTTTGCCATCAGGGCTTTTATGCCATGAATAAATTTCGTGTGAGATTTACTATTTTCACTTAAAATTTCATTTTCCTTAACAAGATGAACTTCTACTTTCAAATTTTCGATTATTCCATAATCTATTAAGTTTCTATACAAGCGGTCAGTTTTTTCAACTAATATTGTATTTACTGATGAATGTGATTGTAGGTATTTTATCATCCTGTTAAAATTATATCGACCGGATTGCTTGGCCGATTCGTCGTCTTCAAATGTCCCTACAATTTTCAATTCCTTCTGCAAAGCATATTGTTTGAGAAGTTCCAGCTGAGCTTCAATTGAAAAACCTTCTTCCTTTTGTTCTTTAGTGGAAACCCGAGCGTAGATGACACATTTATTGGACATTGAAACCTCC
>DAOWMZ010000122.1 GCA_030642845.1 Candidatus Zixiibacteriota bacterium | reverse complement strand
TCATTAACCCGACTTTTTCCCAGTTGGAAGAGAGTGATATTTATGTCGCTTTGGCTGGAACTTCGGAAGCCATCACTATGGTTGAGGGTGGCGGATTAGAAGTATCCGAAGATGATATGATTGATGTCCTGACATTTGGTCATGATCATATTAAGATTCTCGTAGAGAAAATCGAAGAATTGAAACAAATGTGCGGCAAACCGGATATGGAATATACTCCGATTGAAGTGAACGAGGCACTCAACAATGCCGTTAAAGAAAAAGTTTACGATAAACTGGTAGAATTAGACCAGGTGGCTGACAAAGAACAGCGCAACTCTGGTAAAAAGACTTTAACCAAAGAAGTCGTTGAAGCATTGGCAGAAGAATATCCTGATTCTAAAAAGGATATTGATACGGCTATGCATGATATCGATAATGAAATCATGCGTAATATGATTCTTGAAAAACAGCAGCGAATCGATGGTCGTAATCCTGATGAAATCAGGCAGATTACTTGTGAAGTCGGATTTTTGCCTCGTACACACGGTTCAGCTGTTTTCACTCGCGGACAAACACAATCTCTTGTTGCCGTAACTTTAGGCACAAAACTTGATTCACAACGACTCGATGAACTTGAAGGTGAATCCACAAAGAGCTTCATGCTTCACTATAATTTCCCACCATTCTGTACGGGCGAAACCAAACCAATTCGCGGAACAAATCGTCGTGAAATTGGTCATGGAGCTTTAGCTGAAAGAGCATTGGTCCCGGTTATTCCTGTTGAGGAAAATTTCCCTTACACTGTCAGAATTGTTTCTGATATTATGGAATCCAACGGCTCATCCTCGATGGCATCGGTTTGTGGTGGTTCATTGGCTTTGATGGATGCCGGAGTTCCGATCAAAGCAGCAGTGGCCGGTATTGCAATGGGATTGATCAAATCCGATGATAATGTGGTTATTCTGACAGATATTCTTGGTGATGAGGATCACTTCGGAGATATGGATTTTAAAGTTACCGGAACAACTGAAGGTATCACTGCTATCCAGATGGATATAAAGTGCACTGGTTTAAGTATTGACACCATGCGTACTGCTCTTAATAAAGCACGTACAGCTCGTTTAAGTATTCTGGAAAAGATGATAGCCACGATTCCTAAACATCGCGATGACATCTCTCAGTTTGCACCACGAATTATTACTATCAGGATCAAGCCCTCCAAGATTGGCGAGGTGATTGGTCCAGGTGGTAAGATGATTCGCTCTATCGTAGAAGAAACCGGAGCCAAAATTGATATTGATGATGATGGCACGGTTCACATTGCTTCTTCTGATAGTGTTGCCAGCCAGAAAGCTCTAGAGAAAATTGAACTCCTTACTCAGGAAGCTGAAGTTGACAAAGTTTACAAAGGTATTGTTAGACGGATTACAACTTTTGGAGCTTTTGTTGAGATTCTCCCGGGGACTGACGGATTGGTTCATATTTCAGAATTGGATGTTGGCCGAGTTGAGAGAGTTGAAGATATAATCAAACTTGGCGAAACTATTGAAGTTAAATGTCTCAGTATCGATCAAGACGGCAAAGTTCGGTTGTCTCGCAGAGCGTTACTCCCGGGCGGTGAGGTTCCTAACCCGCCACCGGATCGTAATAGACGTAATGATCGTGGTAACCGCAGACCATCAAGACGATAATCTTGAATATTAATTTTATATAATGTTTAAGAAGACCCTATTATCAAACGGACTGAGAGTGGTAACTGAAAAGATCCCCTCAGTCCGTTCAATAACTTTAGGGGTGTGGGTCGATGTTGGCTCACGTTATGAATCCCCTGAAGAAAACGGCATCTCTCATCTGATTGAGCACATGCTCTTCAAAGGGACGAAGAAACGTTCCGCCAAGCAGATTGCTCAGGAGTTAGAATCAGTTGGGGGAAGTATAAATGCTTTTACTTCAAAAGAGCACACTTGCTATACTGCTCGTTTTGTTGATGAACACCTGGAGATCGCAACTGATATTCTGGCGGATATAACTTGCAATTCACGTCTGACTCCTACCCATCTTGAAATGGAAAAGAAAGTTATCATAGAAGAAATCAAGGAATCATTCGAGAACCCTTCGGATCGTATCCATGATATATTTTCTGAGACAATCTGGGGAAATCAACCTATCGGTCGGCCAATATTAGGGGATATGAAAAGTGTAGCTTCGTTTAATAAAAAGAACATGACCGAGTATATGAAAAAATATTATCGCACCGGAGCAGTTGTTGTTGCGGCGGCGGGTAATGTTTCTCATCAAAAGATGGTTAATCTTGTAAAAGAAAAGTTTACTTTCCCTGAGGGGAATTCAAACACTGCAGTTCCAATTGATACCACCAGGAAGAAGCGTTCTACCTTTATTAATGGTTCCAATTCACAAGTGCATATATGTTTTGGTTTCGTTGGACCAAAATTTGATTCCAAGTACAGGATGCCTGCTCTGGCAGTAAATACATATCTCAGTGGCGGGATGTCATCGGTTCTGTTTCAGAAAGTTCGTGAACAAAAGGGGCTGGCATATTCTGTATATTCGTTCCTTGATCTCTACAAAGATTCCGGTATGTTTGGAACTTATGCCGGTACAGATAAAAATAAAGCAGCAGAATGTATTGATATTATCCTCAAAGAATTTGATCGGCTCAAAAAGCGCAGGATATCTTCAACCACTCTCAAGCAAATCAAGGATCAATTTAAAGGACAGTTTGCTTTGGGAATGGAATCTACATCAGCCAGAATGAATCGTATTGCGCGATTGGAATTTTATCTTGGTACTTACAAAACATTTGATCAGACTATAAAAGATATTGATAAAGTGACGACCTCCGAAATTCTGGACTACGTTAATATAACAATGGACAGAAATAAGCTGGCATTGGCTGTTTTAGGACCGGCTAATAAGTCTGAAATTAATAAAATCTTATAGTATCTATTATTATAATTGCCCAAAATACCTATCTCTTATAACAAATTGTTGCTAAACAATATATTTTGTGCTACTTTTTCTGTCAATCAGAAACCGGAATAAAGGATACCATTATGTCTGATAGAGATGAAATCAAGAATAAATACAATTTCAAAGGAATTGAATCCAAATGGCAAAAGTTCTGGAATGATTCTCAACTCTATAAAACTCCCGAACTTACTGAAGGTAAGAAAAAATGGTATCAACTGGAAATGTTCGCTTATCCGTCTGGTGATATCCACATGGGTCATTTCCGAAATTATATTATCGGTGATGCTGTAGCCCGTCAGAAAATGATGCAGGGATACTGCGTACTGCATCCATTCGGATGGGATGCTTTTGGACTACCGGCCGAAAGAGCGGCTATCAAAAGAAATGTCCATCCTGATGACTGGACTAAATCAAATATCAAAGTTTCTCGGTCAACTCTGAAGAAAGTCGGAATTCTTTTTGATTGGGATAGGGAGATTGTTTCCTGTAATCCGGATTATTATAAATGGACACAGTGGTTTTTTATACAATTATACAATAAAGGACTGGCCTATAGAAAACGTGGTTTTGTTAACTGGTGTCCCGAAGATAAAACTGTTCTTGCCAATGAGCAGGTTGTGGATGGTAAATGTGAACGATGCGGAACACTGGTTGAACAAAAAGATCAGATCCAATGGTATTTCAAAATAACCGATTACGCCAATCGTTTAATCGATGATCTGGATACTTTACCCGAATGGCCGGATAATCTCAAAACTATGCAAAAAGAATGGATCGGCCGTTCTCATGGGGCTGAGATTGATTTCACTATCGAAGATACCGGGGAGAAGCTGCCCGTTTTTACTACTCGCCCGGACACTATTTATGGTGTTACGTTTATGGCAATTTCTCCGGAAGCTGAGTTACTGGATCGTCTGAATATGGAACCGGAATATTTGGAAAAAATCAAAGCCTACAAAAAGAAAGCCTTTGCAAGAACTGATATTGAACGAGCCGCATTAAACGAAGAAAAGGATGGTGTCTTTACCGGCAAATATGCAACCAATCCATATAATGGTGAAAGAGTTCAACTCTGGGTTGCTGATTATGTTCTCGGCGGTTATGGAACCGGTGCGGTTATGGCAGTTCCGGCTCATGATACCCGTGATTTTGCTTTTGCCAAAAAATATGATATACCTATTAAAGTAGTTATCCATCCGGATGAAAAGACTGCTCTTAATGTTGATGAGATGGAAGATGCTTTTACCGAGTACGGCCCAATGGTAAATTCTGATCAATTCAATGGATTAAATGGAAAAAATGCCATTGAAAAAGTGACTAAATATGCTGAAGATAAAGGCTTTGGTCGGTTCAAGATCAATTTTAAACTCAAAAATTGGTCACTCTCGCGACAAAGATACTGGGGCAGTCCGATTCCTATCATTCATTGTAAGAAATGCGGAATTGTTCCTGTTCCTGAAAATGAATTGCCGGTTGTACTTCCTAAAGTAAAGGATTTCAAACCCAAAGGCAGATCCCCTTTAGCCGATGTGCCGGAATTTATGAATGTATCCTGTCCTAAATGCGGGGGAGAGGCTCAACGTGATCCGGATACCATGGATACTTTTGTTTGCTCATCATGGTATTATTTGCGCTATATCGACCCCAAAAATGTTGGATTTATTTTTGATAAGGAAAAAGCAAATAAATGGCTGCCTATTGATTTGTATATTGGCGGTATTACTCATGCTACCGGGCATCTGATTTATTTCCGCTTTTTCCACAAATTCCTTCATGATCTGGGATTGATTGATTCTATTGAACCTGCTATTCGGATGTTCAATCATGGCATGGTCATGGATGAAAAAGGGGAGATAATGTCTAAATCATTGGGGAATGTAATCTCTCCTATGGAAGTAATGGATAAGCATGGAGTTGATGTCTCCCGGATGGCCATGTTTTTCAAGGCTCCCTCTGATAAAGAAATTGATTGGACTAATTCCGCTATTGTGGGGAGTGAGAAATTTGTTTTAAATAAACTCATTCCCATAATTGACAATTATCGCAACTCTGCCCCCAACTTAAAGTATTACTTTAAATCCGATGAGTTGTCTGATTATGAAAAATCGCTGTATATCAAACTCAATCAGACAATAAAACGGGTCACTGATGATTTCCCTCGTCTGCAATTTAATACTTCGATATCAGCATTGATGGAATTGATACGCGATTATGAATTTGGTAAGGTTAAGAATAACAAGTTTAACGATTATTTGATATTGAAAATAATTCAGCTTATGGCACCATTGATTCCGCATCTGGCTGAAGAAATGTGGCAAATGGCTGGTTTTAGTGATTCCATATTTCTCTCAGAATGGCCGATTTTTGATCCTGATGCAGTGGTTGGTGACACTATAGAAATTGCTGTTCAAATTAACGGCAAGCTCAGAGATACTATATTAATACCGGCTGACTCTGTCCAGGAACAGGTCGAAAAGATCGCATTTGATAGTGAAAAGATCCAGAACTACACTAAAGACAAGAATATCGTAAAGATAATCTTTGTTAAAGGCCGGATTCTGAATATTGTTGTTAAGTAATTCTATGCTTATTTTTTGATAATCGCGTTGATTATCTAATCATATTATCTTAATTTGATATGTAGAAATTTTAATTATTTCGAATTGTAATATTTAAGGTTTATTATGAAAAAAGTATTATTGATAAACGGACATCAACGTTATGAAGGTTTTGCTGAAGGCAAACTAAACAAAACGCTTATAGATACCGCTAAAGAGTTGCTAAGTAGCCTTGGTTGTGAAATCAAAACAACTATAGTAGAAAAAGGTTACGAAGTCGCTGAAGAACTTGAGAAATATAAATGGGCTGACGCTGTCTTTGTACAGACACCGGTTTATTGGATGAGTGTTCCTTGGATATTTAAAAAATACATTGATGAAGTTCATACCGTTGGAATTGGAGAAGTTCTTTGTAAAGATGATGGCCGAACTCGCTCTGATTTAAGTAAAAAATACGGCTCAGGCGGACTCTTGAACGGCAAAAAATATATGATTTCCACAACTTGGAACGCACCGCTTGAAGCTTTTGAAGACTCTAAGCAATTCTTTGAAGGAAAAGGTGTTGATGGCGTATTTATGTGGCTGCATAAAAATTATCAGTTCTTTGGTATGGATCCATTAAAGACATTTGCTTGCTATAATGTTCTTAAGAATGCAAACGTAGAAGAAGATTTAAAAAGGTTTAAGCAACATTTAGAAAACGAGTTTAATAAATAAAT
>DAOWMZ010000046.1 GCA_030642845.1 Candidatus Zixiibacteriota bacterium | reverse complement strand
GCGGTGTTCTTCTTGACATAACAAGTATGAAAAAAGCTGAAGCTGCTCTTATGGAGAGTGAAAAAAGATACCGGGAACTGGCAGATTCATTACCTCAGTCGATATTTGAAATTGATACTGATGGGAAAATACTCTTCTTTAACCAAACAGGATGTGACAGCTTTGGCTATACCCGCGAAGAACTTGAAAAAGGTGTAAGTGCTTTACAGTGTTTTATACCTGAAGACCGAGAACGGGTAATTGATAATATTAAAAAAGATCTTGTAGGTGATAAAATTGAAGATCGGGAATATACCGCTCTTAATACAGATGGAACTACTTTTCAGGTATATGCCTATTCCATCCCAATTATCCGTGATGGGAAGGCTGTCGGATTAAGAGGTGTACTTGTAGATTTAACTCCTATGAAAAATGCGGAAAGGGCTATTGCCGAGAGTGAGGAAAAATACCGATTATTGGTAAACAATGTAAGCGCAATAATCTCTCTGGTAGATTATGATGGAACATT
Source organism: Candidatus Zixiibacteriota bacterium (assembly GCA_030642845.1). Classification (GTDB taxonomy): domain Bacteria; phylum Zixibacteria; class MSB-5A5; order GN15; family FEB-12; genus DAOWMZ01. Next base: position 8,619 of record DAOWMZ010000046.1, on the reverse strand, counting down.
TCGTTTTGTTAACAAGATGGCCGCTACTGGTTTGTCTAAACCTGGTGAGGATATTATCGGTAAAAAAATGTGGGATCTGTTTCCACAGGAGATTGCCGAACGTCAGATGCGAAGTATTAGAGAAGCTATTGATTCTCACAAGGAATTAAGACGGGAAACAAAATCTCTCGTAAATGGGGAATGGCACTGGTATGACACTATTATTCAGCCATATGATTTTGATATAGATAATAAAAGAATGGCAATTGTTATTTCTCATGATACTACCGAACGTAAGACTGCTGAAGAAGCACTTCTAAATAGTGAAGAAAAATTTCGATACCTGGCTGAATATTCTGTTCAAGGTATTTTTATCATTCAGGATAGCAAATTTGTTTTTGTTAATCAGAGAGCGGCTGAAATTGTCGGGATGTCTGTCGAAGAACTATACAACATTAGTTTTGAAGATTTGATCCTTAATGGAGTAGCTCACGAATATAAAGAGATGTCACTTCAACGATATAAAAAGCGTGTTGAGAGTGATGAAAAAGAAGGGCATTTTGAATTGGAATATATTACTCCGGTCGGGGAGAAGAAGTGGCTGGAGTTGTTTACTCAAAAATGCCAGATCGATAATATAGATTCCATTTATACTATCTGTATTGATAATACTTTGAAAAAGCAAGCTGAAGATGCTCTGAGCAATAGTGAGGAAAAATTCAGGAACTTCGCCGAACATTCTTTACAGGGAGTATTTATTATTAAGGATGATAAATTGATATTCGTTAATCAAAAAGCAGCCGATATTACCGGTATTTCCATTGAAAAACACATGAATATGAATGTTAATGATTTCCTGAAAAAAATTAGCCCCGATGATCAGGATTTAATCCGTGAAAGATATGAAGCCCGTATGGATGGTGATATGAGTGATAAACATATTGAAGTTAAATATATCACCCCTGATGGTAAGCAAAAATGGCTTGAATTTTTTGCTATGAAAACAGTTCTGGATGGAAAAGTTGCTATGTACGCTATAGTCATGGATGTTACCATCAGAAAACAAGCTGAAGAGGCTTTGAAATCAAGTGAAGAAAAATTCAGGAACTTTGCTGAGCATTCTCTTCAAGGTGTATATATTGTCCAGGATGATAAATTTGTCTATGTTAATAAAAGAGCAATTGAGATCACCGGTATCACAAGAGATAAATTTGAAAATATGAGCATATATGAATTAATGAGTAAATTTTCACCTGAGGGTAAAATTTTAGCTGATAAAAGATACAGAGCATGGATGAATGACGATAAAGGGGATAAGCACTATGAATTGGAATATATTACTCCGGTAGGGGAGAAGAAGTGGCTGGAGTTTTTTTCACAGAAAACAGTTTTGGATGGAAGAGATGCTCTGTATGGTATTGTTATGGATATTTCTCTCAGGAAAAAGGCTGAACAAGACATCAGAAACGTACAGCGTGAACGCTATAATACAATCAGGGTAATAACCGGAGGGGTTTCCCATGAAATGTACAATGCTCTCTATCCTGCAATGGTGGCACTTGATAAACTTAAGAATAAAATTACAAATGATAAACTGACAAATAAGCAGAAAGAACATTTGCTTGATATGACTGAGAATGCAGTTGATCGGGCAATCAGAATGACCGAAGAAGTTACCCACTACTCCAGAATTGAATCTGAAAAAATGTTCGAAATCGTTAATGTGAACAGTATGATAAATGAAATTATTATAAGCCATAAGTCCCGAATAGAAAAATTACAAATTGATGTTTCTTTAAATCTAAATGATCCAATAAAATATCTCTGCCTTAAAAATCATGCCTTCAGCGTTTTTAATAACCTGATTATAAATGCTCTTGATGCTCTGTCTGAAGTGGATGAAAGAAAATTAGTAATTAAATCCAGCAAAGATAAGGAATATACAAAGATCAGCATCTTTGATTCCGGGATTGGAATTGCCAATGAACATATTGAAAATATTTTCGATCCTTTTTACAGCACCAAACCGCATACCGGTACCGGACTGGGATTAGCAATGGTAAAAAAGATTATTGATGTATACGATGGAAAAATCGTAGTCAACTCCGGTCTTGACAAAGGGACAGAATTTATTATATTTTTAAAAACACAAACGCTTTCCGAATCTTAAGCTATTGAAATACAAATGGATAAACTAGGCCGATTATTAATTGTAGATGATGACCCGATGGTACTTGAGGCTATCGAGGAGACTTTTATTGATGAATATGAGATAGTTCTTGCTTCATCAGGGGAGGAAGCAATTTCTCTTTTAACTGATAAGCAGAATGTTGAGGCAATCATTCTTGATATACGCATGGCGCGGGTAGACGGCCTGGTTACTGCCAGCAGATTAAAAGAGATCAATCCCAATATACCGATTATATTCCATACCGGTTATCCGGGAGAATATAGTGAAAAAACCATAGAAAAAGATTATCGGCCGTTTGATTATGTGGGTAAAAATGAACGTCCCGCTCGTCTCAAGAGAGCTGTCAGAAATGCAGTTGAATTTTATCAGTTAAAAACCAGCTCTTCAGATCTTATCAATCTGGCTAAAGTTAATTATAAAATGGTTGGCAGTTCTGAAAAGATGCAGGAAGTTTATCAGAAAATTGAGAAAATAGGTTCAACTGATTCCAAAGTAATGATTCTCGGTCAGACCGGCACCGGTAAAGAACTCGTGGCCAGAGCAATTCATAAAAGAAGCAGTCGTTCTGATAAACCATTGGCAATTCTAAATTGCCACCATAAAGAATCGGGATTGATAGAATCTGAACTTTTTGGTCATTTACGAGGATCATTTACCGGAGCTTATGAAGATCAGATTGGTATGTTTAATTATGCTCATCAAGGGACATTATTTCTCGATGAAATTGGTGATCTTGATATAACTACTCAGGCAAAAATCCTGAGAGTTTTGGAATCAGGAGAAATCAACAAGATAGGATCACCGGAGATTACTAAAGTTGATGTCAGGTTCATTTGCGCCACAAATCTTAATCTCGAAAAGAATGTTGCCGATAGTTCATTTCGTGAAGACCTGTATTACCGTCTGAGAGGAGTGGTAATTTATACCCCCGCTTTAAAAGACAGAAGAGAAGATATTCCTGAACTTCTTGATTTTTTCATTGAAAGGTGTTGTGCCAATGGCGGCAGCAGCCTTAAAGTATTTGAACCCAAAGCACGCGATTTACTTATTCAGTTTGACTGGCCGGGTAATGTCAGACAGTTAATGGACACAGTTCAATCGCTCATTTATTTATCTCCGTCATATTATATTACTCACAAAGAAGTTGTTGATTATCTGGAGTGTACACCCTATTCGAAAAATAGCGGTGGGAGTCTTTCGGAGAAAATTAAAGAGTTTAAAAAAACTACAATCTTACAAGTATTGGATCGTCAAAACCACAATATTAGCGCTGCTGCACGGGAGCTAAAAGTTGATCCGTCAAACTTGAGAAAATTGATAAAAGAACTTAATATCAATTAATTTTTCCTGACAGTTCTGAAACAAATATCTATTCATTACGTCTATATATTTAACTAATAAAGATTGATGTTAGTATCACCATCAAATATCAATCTTACTTACCGCCTAATAATCTGCAGAAAGCAGAGTAAAAAAGTAGATATTCGGATGTTTTTGGACATTATTTATTGTGGTGTAGTTTGTCTAATGTGTTGGTTTTTAACAGGTTGGTCGAAAGCCTAATCAAAATAACAAAAGATAATGTTGACGAAATGATTTTTTTTTGTATATTAAACAAGTACAATCACAGATTACTACAAGACTATATATTTAGTAATATAAAGGAGGAAAATAGATGACATGATAAGGTGTGCCATGTATTGAATGTTGCGGGTTATTGAAAAAAATCACGTCATAGAGAAATAGGAGTAATAACAATGAACGTTTCTAAGTGTTTGGTAATTTTACTTTGCTTGGGCTTATTGTTGACGGCCTCCACAGTTTTTGCTGGTGTCGCCAATAAAAAGAACCTGGTTATTGATAATGTATCAATCGAAAAACTTACTGTATCCACTCAAAAAGTTTCAACAATGGGGGAGACAGTTTTACTGAATGATTTACAATCACAGGATGAACCGGAAATAATCTATACTGCTTCCGGCCGTGGAGGTGGTGAAACAATCGATGATGCTGTTGCTATTCCCGGTATGCCTTTTGTTGATACCGGTAATACCACCGGTGCTATTAATGATTATATCGAAGAAACTTGCGACGGAGGTCAATTCCACGAAGAAAGTGGTGATCATGTCTATTCGTATACGCCCAGTGATCAGGAGTTAGTTGATATTATTCTGTGTAATTCTGATTATAAGACGACTGTATGGGTTTATGATGCAGATACTAATGTCATTGCCTGTAACCGTTTTCATACTGATTGTGGTGCTCCACGGTCAGCTCTGTATGAGGTCTTCATGGATTCTCTGGCAACTTACTATATTGTTATTGACGGTGACTATTTTCAGGAACCGAATGAAGGTGAATATATTATAGAATGTTCATCTATTCTCGCTCCTGACCTGCAGGATTCTGTCAGTTTATGGCCTACTATTGCAGACAATGGTCATGATTCAGTTGCTATTGGGTATATGTTTAATAACGCTGTTGATTCCAACATGATTTGGTTTGGATCCGAAGATGGAGGTACTTCTTTTACAGTAGGCGGCAGTTGGGCACACACTGATGATGGTGTACCAACTTATGGTGATATGGATTACTGGGGTAATGATACAACTTTCTATGCCACTCAGATTGGTCCTCTTTCAGAAGATAATGCTGCCCGTACTTATAAAATAAATATTAACAATATTATGGACGGCAACTCCTGGACACAGAGCAGTTGGAATTGGAGTTCAAATGGCTGGCATGATATGAGATCTGCAGCAATTGCTTGTGAATCCGGAGTTGAATTTATTGAGCAACCGGGTACCTTTTTCTTTGGAATTATTTCCATGGTACATAGTACTACTTATACTGATCCTCCTATGACTGATGCTCCCCATGTATTCTATGAACTTGATATCACTGATCCAGGTTGGGCAACAATTAGTTGGTATAATGGTTTGGACGGATGCAATTCAACACTGGCAGATATTGATGCGGAAACTAAGCTTACTTATGCTGTTTATGACTGGTATAATGAAGGTGATCATCAATGGCAGATTTTTATCCGTATGGATTGGTTAGTTGATTTTGATTCTGATACTGCCGGCGGATATACATATTCTCTTGATCCTACTGAACATGCTCAGCATCCGGCTGTGGCTGCATACGGCGGAAATCTGGTTATCCCCTTTGAAAGATATGTTGAGGGTACTCCCGAAGATCATGATATTGTTTGTTTCTACAATCAAGAAGCAAACGGAATTCTTGACTCTTTGCAGACAAGTGTAATTGTTGCTTCAGTTGATGATGAAAGATTCCCGCGCATTTCTCATGTCTCAGGTTCCGGATTCATCTGTACCTACATTGTGAATAACGAACTATACTACACATTGACCGCTGATGGCGGAGCTACCTGGGATGCACCGGTACTATTTAGTGGTGAAGATCATGTAGTTTCCGAATATCGCGCATCTGACATTAGTGAAGGCGGAAGCAGGATTATATGGGAATATCAACCGGACCTGCCGGATGATACAACTGTTCTTATTCACTTTGCTTCCACTGATTTGATTGCCGACACTGATGGGGATGGTGTTCCGGATGATGAGGATAACTGTCCTCTGATAGCCAATGAGCTGCAGGAAGATGCTGATGGCGACCTTATTGGTGATGTCTGTGATGAATGTACAGATACCGATGCTGATGGTTTTGGTGATCCTGGTTATGCAGCTAATACCTGTACAGAAGATAACTGCCCCGATACCTACAACCCATTACAGGAAGATACCGATGGCGATAATATCGGCGATGCTTGCTGCTGTATCGATGAGCGCGGCAATGCCGATGGTCTTGTGACTGGCGGTCTTCATGTTGATGTAGCTGATCTGGTTTTCCTGGTTGACTATCTGTTCAAATCAGGTACCGGTCCGGGCTGTCCTCTGGAAGGTAATGTCGATGGTAACTTAACTGGTGGTGTACCAATTACTACTGATGACTTAGTTTATCTTGTAGATTTCCTTTTCAAATCATCAGGTATAGGACCGGTTGATTGTTACTAAAACTGTTTAGATATATAAAAAAAGCCACTTCTTCTGAAGTGGCTTTTTTTATTATAAAAATTTATTATGCAATTATTGCAGGTGAAGTGATTTTTATTTTCTGAGTTTCCAATGTTGTCAGCTCCCTGACAGCCTTTGGGAAATCAATTCTAAAGGTTGTTCCGATCCCAGGAGTTGATTCAACTTTAAGATTGCCGCCATGACTGTCAATAATTCGTTTACAAACCAACAACCCGAATCCATGTCCGTTTTCTTTGGTTGTAAATTTTTGATTAAATAACTGTGGTAACAATTCCGGTTTAATTCCTGAGCCTGTGTCGGAAATGGAAACAACAAACCGGTTATTCTGCTTGTCTGTTTCGAGTACTGATGAAATCTCTCTTATTTTACAACCATTAGTGGAATCGGCGGCATTATTAAATAAATTGTACAATAACTGTTGTATATGAGTACCGTCACCTTCAAAATATATTTCTTCATCAGGTGTATTTAACTCAATTGAAACATCTTGAAATCTTTCTTGAGGTTTCAGATAGTCAATAACTTCTGTGAGCAATGAATTAAATGATATTATTTCTTTCAATGAAGAGATTTTGGTTGGATCCATAAGGGTATCAGTAAATCTTTTCATCTTATCAATATTAGTATAAATTGCTTCCGTATATTTTCCTATTTTATCATAAGCTTTCTTTTTTAATTGCATATCAAGAAGTGAAAAATTACCGGCTACTACTCCCAGAAAATTATTAAGTTCATGCCCGATTTCTGCGGATATTTCACCTTTGGTTGCCATCTTTTCCAGAGAGATCGTTTCATCCTGAAGTTCTTTAAGACGGGAATAAGCATTTTGTGTTTCTTCAAGTAAAAATAGGTTTTCCAATGAGAGAGCTAATTGGTTCGCAGCTATTCCCAGCGGACCCAGGTGTCCTACTTCTGTGTTGTGAGTACTTTCGGAAGCTGTTGTTATGGCTATCCCATACAAAGTATCAGCCCTTCTGATTGGGATAGCAATAATCGGGGATGATTCATTGTACCAGTTGGGAAGAATAATATTTTTAATTTCCTCGTCCGGTTCAATTATAAACAAGGGGTGTTCTTCTGGGGAGGTGATAAATACCGGCTCATTAAAACTTATTATTTTTGAATCAGAAAGGAGTTTTGTTAATTTTTCATTCTCAAAAGTCTGGTTATCAATATTCTCATCAATAATAGTGATCATTCTGAATTCAGTTTTATTTCTATTCCAATATAAAACACTTCCAACTAATGAATTACAGTGTATCATTACGAATCGTAATGATACGGTACTGAGAGATATGTGATCACCAACCGTTACCAGCATTTGATTTAGATCGGAAAGTTGAGCTAAGTGTTGTCCTGAATTTTTTGCAAGAGATTCTTCCAGAATTTTTTTTGCAGCTTTTTCAACAGCCTGCCTGATTTCGGTTAATTCGAAGGGTTTCATTATATAATCGAAGGCACCCTGTTTGATAGCATCTTTGGCACTGTTGAGATTAGCATAACCGGTCATATAGATAACGCCGGTCTCCGGTCTGATCTGACGGACTCTTTTAATTAATTCGATTCCATCCATCTGAGGCATTCTGATATCAGTAAGGATCAGATCGACGGGATCTTTTTCGATCATCTCAAGAGCAGTAAGACCATTATTAGCAACACGAATATGATAGTTATCATCATCGAGAGCATCCTGAATAAAAGACAGGACAATATCCTCATCATCAACAGCTATTATTTTTATCATGTTTCCGGTTTTACTACTCATTATAAGCCTTAGTAGGGATTTTTTCCAAAATATCCTTAATCTGACTAAGATCAAAGGGTTTTGTAAGACATTGTTGGGCTCCTTCATTAAGAGCCATTTCGGCTAATTCATCAGGTAAAGAGTCAGTCATTATGAAATGGGAATATGGTTTGGTGCTGATCGCTTCCCGAAATACCTGATATCCATTTTTGCGAGGCATATGAATATCACAAAAAATAGCGACATAATTATTAGCCAGTACTTTTTCAATTCCTTCCTGGCCATCAACTGCCAACTCAACTTTGTATCCTGAATCTATTAGATATTCTTTTAGCAGGCTTCTGATTACTTCTGAGTCATCAATAATAAGAATTTTATCCATAATACACTCGCCGTTATTCCTCAAGAGCATTTAATACTGTCTGTTGAACCTCTTTAATTGAAAAAGGTTTGGACAAAAAAGCACAAGCCCCATTGTTTATAGATTGGCTGACAGTATGAAGGCTGGAAAAACCGGATATCACAATAATTTTTGTACTCGGTTCATTTTCATTGACAAACTTAACTACTTCTTCGCCTGTGATATTAGGCATCATTAAATCTGTTATGATAAGATCATATTTATTTTTTTTAATTTTCTCTAT
>DAOWMZ010000061.1 GCA_030642845.1 Candidatus Zixiibacteriota bacterium | reverse complement strand
GTATCCCGGATTATTTGCCTATGGGATTAGTTATGCATTGATCTATATAGCCGAGCAGTATATAAATTCCGCCATGACTGCAGTATTGTTTGCATCGTTTCCGTTATTTGTCGCTTTAATATCATTGAAATTGTTAAAAGACGAAAAAGTCAATCCAATTTCATGGGGGGGATTGGTTTTAGGCTTTTTGGGAATTGTCGTCATTTCTTATGAGTCTCTGCAAATATCACAATTTATGTTTATTGGAGTATTGCTTGCTCTTGCTGCTTCGTTTTCAGCTTCGTACTCTACTGTTTTAATTAGACAAAGTATTCAGGGAAAGAATATTATCGTAACTCTGGCAATTCAGATGACTCTTGGCTTAATCCCCTTATTGATAGCGGCGATTATCTTTGAAGATATACATGATTTTCAAATAGTCCCTGAAACAATCTGGTCAATTCTATATCTTGCAATTTTGGGAACTGTAACAGCTTTTTTTGGCTATTACTGGTTATTGGCTCGCACCAAAGCGGTAGTTGTATCACTAATTACTTTTGTATCTCCTATTGTCAGCATATTAATTGGGGTAGCAGGTTTTAGCGAAACACTTTCAGGTGGAGTAGTATTGGGAGCCACGATGATCTTATTTAGTGTTTTAATGGTAATTGAGAAATGATTGTACAAAAAGCACATCCTTAAATATACTGATATATCCATGTTATAGCAATGTATATTTTTTTCTTTGCTTGCATCTTAAGAAATAAATTATTATATTAAATTAAGTACATAGAATAATTTCTGCTTGTTGATTACTGGTTGTGTTCCTTTTTAGCGGGACGTTTATAAGCCATAAATCTCATCATTATGTAATACAGTTGAAATTAAGTCTTTTATATGAATACCCGGGGGTACAAGGATGGAATATTAGGGGGTACGGAAAGATGTGACGAGAAAGGAGGCTTTAATATGTATAATATTCAGAAAAACACATTTTTTCAAAATAGCAGAAAGCATGTAAGATATATATCAGATATCGACAAAATTAAACAACTCTCTCCTGATGAACGAGATACTCTTCGTGAAATTGCTATCAAATATCCTTTTAGAGTAAATAGCTACTATTTGAATTTAATTAATTGGGATGATCCCAATGATCCTATCAGAAGGCTGGTTATACCTCATAGAGATGAATTATTGGAATGGGGGTCGTTGGATTGTTCCAATGAGAAAAGAAATACCGTCAATAGCGGGGTTCAACATAAGTATGGTTCGACAGTTTTATTTTTAGTAAGTGAATCTTGTGCTTCTTTTTGTCGTTATTGTTTTCGCAAGAGGTTGTTTTTAAAGGGTAATAAAGAAACAACTATTAATATTGAAGAAGGTCTCAAATACATTAGAAATCATCCCGAAGTGGACAATGTTCTATTAACCGGTGGTGATACACTTATGCTTAAAACTGAAAAGCTGGATTACATTATCGGACAGATTCGCAGGATTAAGCATATAAAAGTAATCCGTATAGGTTCCAAGATTCCCGCTTATAATCCTTACCGCATATTAAATGATGATTCTCTGGTTGAAATGTTAAAAAAATACTCAGAACCATCACGAAGAATTTATTTAATGTGTCATTTTGATCATCCGAAAGAAATTACCCCTCAATCAAGAGAAGCTATAAGAAGAATTATTGATGCCGGTATAATCTGTTTGAATCAAAATCCTATCATAAGGGGAATATCTGACAGTCCGGCGGTTATGAAAAAACTCTGGAAAGAGCTCACATATATGGGAGTGGCTCAATATTATGTTTTCCAGAACAGACCGACTATAGGGAATACCCCCTATGCGGTACCTATTGTGGAAGCCTATCGTAAGATTGAAAAAGCAAAAGCTGAATGTTCAGGGTTAGCAAAACGGATTAAGTACGTGATGTCCCATTCATCTGGTAAAATAGAAATAGTGGGGGTGGACAGCAAGCATATATATTTAAAATACCATCAAGCCGCTAAACATCAGGATAATCAAAGGCTCATAATCTGTTATCGGGATAATAATGCTGTCTGGCTGGATCAGTTGAAGCCTGTTAAAGGCTTTGAAAACAGATATTATTCTGAAATAAATGATTCGTTTAGAATCAACTGATAATTAAATAATATTTCATACTGATTCGATCTCATAGTTGACTTTTAATGCACACCACTGTTTCTTGAATCCATGAATAATTCAGATAAAAAACAGGGTCTAACCTACGCTGATAGCGGAGTGGATATTGCCGCCGGAGACGAGGTGGTTGAAAGAATAAAAAAATACGCCAGAGCCACATTTAATAAACAGGTTTTGTCTGATATTGGGGCTTTTGGAGGACTTTTTAAACCGGATCTTTCTAATGTAAAACAACCGGTTTTTGTGTCATCAACCGATTCAGTTGGAACCAAACTAAAACTTGCCTTTATGACCAACAAACATGATACCGTTGGCGAAGATTTAGTAAACCACTGTGTCAACGATATTTTAGTTCAAGGGGCTAACCCCCTTTTCTTTCTGGACTATATTGGCGTGGGACATATTGAACCTGAGATTATGGCTGAACTTGTAAGCGGTGTCAGTCGTGGGTGTCAAAATTCAGGGATGGCTTTGTTGGGAGGAGAAACAGCAGAACTTCCGGATTTTTACCAACCGGGAGAATACGATATTGCCGGGTTTATCGTGGGAATGGTTGATCAGGCCAATATAGTTGACGGCAAAAAAATAAAACCGGGGCATGTCTGTTTGGGATTGCCATCGAACGGCCTGCATACTAATGGCTACACTATGGTTCGGAAAGTGGCATTTGAAATTGCCGGTTTGAAACCAGGTGATTATGTAAAAGAATTGGGAATGACTATTGATGAATCCCTCATGAAAGTTCACCGCTGTTATGCCTCGATTGTTTTTGAACTGATGAAAAAATTTGATATTAAAGGAATGGCGCATATTACCGGTGGTGGATTACAGGGGAATCTGAATCGAGTCCTGCCTGACAACTGCGATGCTCAAATAAGCAAAGCGACCTGGCCGGTATTGCCGATTTTTAATTTCCTCAAAAAGGCAGGTAATATCGATCCGGATGATATTTATTCTGCCTTTAATATGGGTATTGGTTACGTACTGGTTGTTGATGAGGACGATGCTGATAATGTAGAAAAAGCTCTTGCGGATATGAATGAAAAAGTATATCGGATTGGGAAAATTATTGATGGGACTGGCAAAGTAAACCTGACGGAATAAAATAGGAATATTCTATATTAAATAAACGGAGTTAATCAAGGATGATAAAAAGAGTACTGATGTTGATATGTGATGGTCTTGGAGATCGTCCGGTAAAAGAATTGGGAAATAAAACACCGCTTGAAGCAGCCAAAACACCAAATCTGGATAAACTGGCATCAGGAGCGGAATGCGGTCTTATGCATACGCTCGGACGTGGATTCACTCCCGGCAGTGATACTGCTCATTTAACTATTTTTGGATATCCAATTGATAAATATTATTCCGGTCGAGGACCTATCGAAGTAGCCGGACTGGGTTTGAAATTAGAAGGCGGGGATGTTGCCCTAAGAGGTAATTTCGGCACAGTTGATGAAAATATGATGATTAAAGATCGTCGTGCCGGTAGGATACTCGAAGTCGAACCATTGACTAAAGCTATTGATGGCATGGAAGTGGACGGTATAAAATTTATTGTGAAACCGGGTACTGCTCATCGAGCTGGAGTCATAATGCGTGGTGAAGGCCTTTCAGGAAATATTATTGATGCTGACCCTCATGTCCCTGATGTTCCGATAAGAACAGTTACGCCTACCGATGATACCAAAGAGGCCAAACATACGGCGGAAGTACTAAACAAGTTTTTGCTCAAAGCTCACAAAGTTCTCAAAGATCATCCCTTCAATGCCGAGCGTGTTAAAGATGGAAAACTTCCGGCCAATTTTCTGTTAGTTCGAGGTGGAGGCCAGTATATTTCACTTCCCAGCTTCAAAGAGAGATATGACCTCACGTCATGCTGTATCGCAGGTGGTGGACTGTATAAAGGAGTAGCAGCTTTTTTGGGGATGGACATTATCGATGTCCCTGGTGCAACAGGCCTGCCGGATACTGACATTGAAGCCAAATTCAAAACTTCTCTGGAAAAACTTGACTCCTATGATTTTGTTTTCACCCATGTAAAAGCGGCCGACTCTTTATCAGAAGACGGCAACTGGGAAGGAAAGCGAGATTTTATTGAAAAGATAGACAGAGCTGCTGCATTGTTGACTAATTTACCAGACGATGTAATGCTGGTTGTCACTGCTGATCATTCGACCGCTTCGGAGATGAAAGCCCATTCAGCCGATCCGGTACCAATCATGTTTTATGGTGGAGGTGGAGAGTCTATCCGGATTGATAAAGTAACTGAATTCAATGAACGAGCTTGCGCCAAAGGTGGTTTGGGATATATAGTCGGTTTGGATGTTATGCCCCAGATACAAAATATTCTGGGTACATTGCATTTGGTAGGAGCCTGACATACGCTGTGTGTTGATAAACTCCCGTGCCTGGCAGTCCGCCTGGGCGGACTACTGGATTATGGGTAGATGTGGACATCTACCGCACACAAGATGGCGGAGATAAGCATGTCTGTGTCGAAACCGCAAGGGTTTCGACCTACTAAATCTGGCAGGATTGCTTTGGTATCCTGCCCTACGAGTCTGGCAGATAAAACAGGCAATGCCTGCTGAAAGGATTTATTTCTGACAAAGATACTTAAAAGTATTGGATATTTTATTATCCCCAAAGATATTGAGCTTCGCAAACGAAGACTCGAATTAATGGTTTGGGCATTTCTCCTTTCACTATCATTCTATCCTGGCCTGTTTGGTTTTTTAGCTTGGGTATCACTTGTCAGGCCAATTATTATTATATCAAAACTTAAAGGGCGGACAGCTTTTAACGCCGCCTATTTTTTCAGCTTCTTTTTTAATTTGTTTACTATCTATTGGGTGGCGATGGTAACACCGCCAGGTATGGTAGCCGCAGTAGTTATTGTCTCTTTTTATTATACAGCAATTTTAATGTTGTTTAATAAATTACATTCTATCAAACCTATTTTCGGATTTATAGCACTTCCTTTTTTATGGACCGGACTTGAGTATTTCCGAACCCTCTCCGAATTTGCTTTTCCCTGGTCGGATCTTGGATATTCTCAAGCCTGTTTTCTCTATATCCTGCAAATTGTATCGGTCATCTCTGTTCACGGACTGACATTCTTAATTGTAATTGTCAATGTCCTGCTGATTCAGGTATTCAGAAAAACTCCGTCACCGGAAAGAAAATTAACATCTGTATTTATTTCTTTGTCTATTGTGGCTGGGCTGACAGCTTACGGATGGGTCGTTACCCCCCGTTTTCCGGTTGAAGGGGATATCGATGTTGCTTTGATACAGGGTTCTGTACCTCTCAATGTCAAATGGGCTAAAAATAATGCAGAACACAGCTTTAAACTTTATGATTCTCTCATTCAGGCATCAGTGGACAGTACGATTAAATTATATGTATGGCCTGAGACTTCAGCCCCTTCCTATTTATGCAATGATTTTAAAAGCCGTAAAAGAGTGGGGGGAATTGTAGCAAAATCAAACGTTCCTCATCTGATTGGCGGCTTAGCCTCTTCATTTGTAAATAAAAAACTTCGATATCATAATGCCTGCTACCAATTTGATTCTACCGGCAAAATAGAACAACAATATCATAAAGTTAAACTGGTTCCCTTTTCAGAACATGTCCCTTATCAGGATAATTTACCTTTTTTGGAAAAGAGCTTTCTGCAGAAATATCTGTCATTTATTGATAATTATGGAGTGCAGTGGTGGTCTGATTTTTATCCTGGTGATTCACCTAAACTTTTTAAACTGAACGGAAATCTCTATGGCGTGTTAATATGTTTTGAGTGTGCCTTTCCTGAGTTTGTGAGAGATAGAATTCTTGATGGTGCTAATTTTATGGTTGGTATCACCAATGACACATGGTTTGGAGAGTCAGTCGGGATATATATGCACTCAAATATATTTATTACCAGAGCAGTTGAAAACCGATGCTGGATGACTCGCACAGCCAACAGCGGATTAACTTATATTGTTGATGATTACGGACGTATAAGAGATGAACTCGGTTTGTATGAAGTTGCTGTATTAAAAGGGAAAGTCGGTCTTTTGGACAGCTATTCGATTTTTACTCGTATTGGTGATATTTTTGGACAATTCTCTTTCTTGATAACGTTAGGGATATGGGGTATATTGATTGCCTTATGGTTAAAAAGAAAATTCATTCGTTAGTATTAGCATGAAGGTAATACTGTTACATATTTTTTTATTTATTCTATGGTTGGGATTTGGTTCTGTTCAAGCTCAAACGAATTGGACAACTCTGACATCATTTAAGGATATTAAAAAACTGGCAGTAATTAATGATTCCCTCTATGTTGCAACTATGGGGGGATTGTTGATAATCAATGATATTAACTCTCCCGGAAAAACATTTTTAAATACTGATGGGTTGGGTACTACCAAAATTACAGATATTATTCAGGATAACTCTGGTCAGATCTGGCTGTCCGGATTTGGAAGGATTATTAAATTTGATTATAACAATCCCGAGCAGTTTCTTTTTCTTCCGGCTGAAGGGGATATGTTTTTACTTACCCGTCTGCATGATGATGGTGATAACCTCTGGGTAGGGACAGATTCCGGTCTGGTTTTATTTTCAAAAATTAATGATGGCGGCCAGATTGAAGGGCATTTCCCTCTGACAAGTATCAATTCATTCCCGGAAATAAATGATCTTTTAATTATCGGGGACTCTATATGGGTGGCAACTTCATCCGGATTGGTTTCCGCAGATAAAAGCAACACGGGATTGTTGTTTCCGCCATCGGCATGGTTTCTTTATAACAATGAAAACTTCCCGGAACTGGAATCAAATAATATAAACAGTATAGTTTATTTTGAGAATAGTAAATATGTTGCTACCGATGATGGTTTGTACCGTCTTGAACAAACAGCACTTGATACAAATTTCATCATAATAACACAGACGCAGAATCGAATCGTATTTGATCTTGAAATAATAAATGATTCACTCTATGTTTTCTATAATGGAAATGGGTTAGGTGTTATTGAAAATGATTTTTTCACATCATTATCAACTGACGGACTTTCGTCATCTCCTGTAGTCGGGATTGAATGGAATAATCAAAAATGGATTGGAGTTTATACAGGCGGTTTGTTTTATCAATCACCGGGGGAGTCATTTGTTGAATATAAATATACTGGTCTGCCCAATAATGATGTAACAACAATTACCCTTGATGGACTGCAGCGGATTGTTGCCGGATTCGGTAGTAAAATATTTGCCCGTTATGAAAATGGTATATGGTCAAATACTGGCGTTGCTGTTAAAGATGGTACAATGTGCCTTATGACAGATCATTATGGTGATGTTTGGGCGGGGACTTGGGGACAGGGATTGTGGCAAATTAAAGATGATACAGCAATTGTCTATGGGGACACTAACTCTACTGTTGTGGGAATTCCTAACGCTCCTAATTATGTTGTACCCAGGGGGATTGCAACCGATGGTGAAAGGATATATGCTACCTGTTTTCTGGCATATAATGACGCACCGGTAGCGGTAGGGCAATTGGATCGACTGGATGATATAGATGCCTGGGATTCTATCGGAACAATCGAAGGAATCAACAATGTGTTTGTAACTGATATTGGTTATGGGAATAATCAGTTGGCTGTCGGTACCGAAGGGGTGGGAGTGTATCTCTGTGATATTGTTGAGTTGTCCAATGGAACTGTCAGAGCGAAATGTAAACAATACACCCGGGAAAATTCTCCCCTGATTTCCAATATTATAAAAGCTACTGAGTATTCTATCTATGGCAATGCCTTTGTCGGGACTAATTTTGGATTATCTCGCTGGGATGATGGCATTGAACGTTTTGTCGATGTCAACCTTCCGGCAGGAATCGGACCTGATATTTCCGCTCTTGCTTTTGATGATCGCAATAATCTCTGGATTGGCACTCGTACCGGATTAGCTCGAAGAGATGCAGTTACTTGGG
>DAOWMZ010000043.1 GCA_030642845.1 Candidatus Zixiibacteriota bacterium | reverse complement strand
TTGGTTGGAGCTGAGGGAGAGGCACTTAGCCTTGGAATCGAATATGGGTTGATTATGTTTGTTGGCTTGGGGATTATGTATGCTACGTATTCTATTTTTACTGCAATGAGAGGAGTTGCTAATCCGAAAATGGCAATGATTCTGATGATAGGTTCTAATGTTTTAAACCTTGTTCTTGATCCGTTTTTTATATTCGGATGGTGGGGACTTCCGACATGGGGTATTGCCGGAGCTGCTTATGCCTCGCTTATTAGTTACTCCCTGACTTTAATTATTGGAATTGTTCTTTTCTATGGTAATTTCACTAATGTTAAGTTGAATCTGAAAGGTAATAAATCGATTTCATTAATTGCCATGTGGAAAATTCTCAAAATTGGAATTCCCGCCTGGCTGGGTTCAATGTCATTCTCCGGCTCAAGATTAGTTATTACTCCATTAGTGGCTACATTTGGTACAGCAGTAGTTGCAGCTTATGGAGTAGCCGGACAGATTTTTGGATTTGGTATTATGCTTCTGGTTGGTATAGGATTGGGGTTATCATCACTGATTGGCCATAATCTTGGCGGAGGAAAAATTGAAAGAGCAAAACAGACTGCCGATCAGTCAATAATGCTTGGAATTGGAATGATGATCGCATTTGGTTTGCTGGTATATTTTGGAGCAGGTATTATTATGAGAATGTTTTTCGATAATCCCGAGACAATTAATTTTGGTGTGGAGATATTGAAGATCTTTTCATTTTGTTTTCCATTTTTTGGTGCTTTCATAATGATAGAAGAGATACACGTGGGAGTCGGATTGAATACACCTACAATGATTGTGGATATTATTCATAGTTGGGGATTTCAAGTACTACCGATTATTATTCTGACTCAAGTATTTGACTATGATCAGACTGCTATATGGTGGGCACTTACTTGTGCTGGTATGATTTCATCAACCGGATTTTATATTTATTATCGTAGGGGAAGATGGCTTAAGCAAAAAGTTTAAATTTTTTCTTCATCATCTATTTCAGGGTCTTTGAGATCATAATCTTCTAATGTTTCATTACCGAGAAGAATAGCCATCCACCTTGTATTGGGATTGCTTTGCAGAGCAATTTTAAGAGTGATAGTAAGAGGAACAGAGAGGAACATTCCCACCGGACCTAAAATAAATCCCCAGAAAACCAAAGATATAAAAACTACCAAAGTTGATAGACCTAAACCCTTGCCCATAAAACGAGGTTCGATAAAATTGCCTATAACAACATTTGTTGAAAGATAACCAATAGCAGTTAATATTGCTGATCCAAATCCTATTTGAACAAAAGCCAGCATTATAGCTGGGATTGCTGCAAATATTGATCCTATTGTAGGAATGAAGTTTAACATAAATGCAACCAGTCCCCAAAGAAGAGGGAAATCGACATCAATAATAGTTAACCAGATTGCGATAATTATTCCTGTTGCCAGGCTGGTTAGAGATTTGATCGCCATATATTTTTTAACTTTGGAGATAAACTTATTAATATGGTATGAAGTAGAGTCATAGTTTCCAAAAGCGGCTTTGAGTTTTAACGGCATACTTGAAGCTTCGAGCAGTATAAATATTATTGTCAAAATGATCAGGAAGCCATTTGTCAATATTCCTCCCATACCAGCTAATATATTTTTAACAATTCCAAAGACAGAACTTACATTAAAATATTCTGATATCGTTTCCTCGGAGACTGAAATTCCCCGGTTGGACATCCATTCCTGAAGACCGTCTATTGTGATCTGTAATCTTGACTGATAGAGCGGGATTTTCTCGGTGAAATCATTGATTGATGTCCCAATAACAACAGCAAACAATGAACCAATTACAGCGATACCTAAAATCACGATTACCAAAGCTAACCAGGTGGGAAACCCTTTCTGTTGCAGAAAAATCAATGGGGCAGAGCATATTATTGCTATGAATGCTGCTAAAAGAAAGGGAACGATAAGTGATTCCGCTGCCTGGATGCCGGCAACGATAATAACTAATGCCGCACCGATAATTATAATCTTAGAAGCTCTGGTTTTTGTGAAATCAGTATTCATTATATTAATTATCGTACCTTTTAGGTGTTTAGTTAATGCGCCTCATAGCTGATCTGTGCTTAAGTTATGATATTTGATGGTGGTTGGAAAGGGGAATTGTCAAAATAAGACGCAAAAAGATACTTGCGTGAATCATTTTTTATGTATAATATTATTGGCTCTGCGACACATGCGCTGCATGTTGCCGGAGTGGTGGAATTGGTAGACACCAGGGACTTAAAATCCCTTGGGTCGTAAGGCCCGTGCCGGTTCGAGTCCGGCCTCCGGCATTTATATATATAACTCATCATTGATGGTACTTAATAAATTCTTACTATCAGAGGGAATTATGAAAAAGTACAGTTTATTAATTGTAGCTGTAACATTCTTAATCGGTGGCATTTTATGCCTAACATGCCTTGCAAATGAGGGAGAAGAAAAGATGACTATAGGGGAGCGGTTTCATTATGAGACCAGTTATGGGGAACAGGGATATAAAGGAAAAGATATACAATACGGTAGAAATATCCCTTTATATAAAGAATATCCTGATTGCATGAAAATCAAACTCCCGATGCCTGATCCAGGGAACATGACTGTTGAATCTGCTATATCCAACAGACGATCTACTCGTTATTTCAAAGATGAGACGATTAAACCGGGACATCTGTCACAGATTTTGTTATCAGGAGCTGGGTTTACATATACCAGAAGTGGTCTGGCATTGAGAGCGGCTCCATCGGGAGGGGCTCTTTATCCTATAGAATTATATGTTGTAGTAAATAATGTTGAGTCACTCGAAAAAGGGCTTTATCATTACCAGGTTAAAGATTCAACTTTAGCACTAATAAAAGCCGGTGATTTCAATAAGAATATTCATATCGCTTCCCATAAACAGGATGCTGTAGGAAATAGCCCTGTAACGATTATAATTACAGCCCGGTTTGAGCGATCCACCCGGAAATACACTGATCGAGGTTACAGATATACTTATATTGAATGTGGAGCAATTGGTGAGCATATCTTCCTTCAGACCGTTTCATTAGGAATGGGAACAGTTATGGTCGGTGCTTTTAATGATGATAAATTAAATGAGTTTTTGGGGATAGATGGAAAAGAAGAAGCTTCACTTCTGATAATGCCTATAGGTTGGCCGAAGTAATATTTTAAATAAATTCTTTATTAAGAATAATTAAATATCTTGTAAATCTGATAAAGAAAATTATATTTGCCTATTACTTAAGCGGCATTTTAACTGATGTCATAAAAGTAATGATATTACTATCACTGCCACCGTAGCTCAGTTGGTAGAGCAACTGATTCGTAATCAGTAGGTCAGCGGTTCGACTCCGCTCGGTGGCTTTACATTTTACAATCAACACCAAGTTAAAAAATAATACTTCCTTATTTATTCTCAAAATTGTATCATTTAATACATCAATTATTCAAAATAGAAGTTATGTCATGAATAAAATAAACCCTTCTAATTATCATAATATTAGAACTATATTTATTATCAACATTATATTTTTCACATTAATAGGGACTGTCAGAAGTGAAGAAAAATATAAACAATCTGATTCATTGGAATTTAAGTTATTCTATGAAGATGACGAAAGTAAAAAACCGACACACTGGCAAATAGGGGCAATGGTTTCATTCGCGATGGGGTCTGATGATAACAAAACTGGTTTTGGCGGAGCATTGTTAATATCTTATGATCGATTTTGTCCGGTTGTTTTAAGATTTACTCCCCAATTGTATTGGACTGAATTCGAGAGAATACTACCAGGTGAGAATATTTTATCATTAAACGCAGATTTAGATGTTTTAATTAGTCCTCTAACTGATAATTTTAAACCCTATGCAGGGATAGGACTAAATTACTACAATAATTATTGGCCGACTGATAAACCGGTTCAAAAATACCAAATAGGCGGATATGATGAATTTACACAGACGATCAAATATGATTATGGATCCGGTTGGGCTCAACACCTTCGGACTGGAATTCAAATTGTTACTGATTGGAATTTATCTTTTATTCTTGATCTCAAATTCACAAATATCAGAACTGAAATGCCAGTAATATACCACTACTCCAATGGTGACGAAAGAAAAGGATATGCAACTTATAAACTTAACCCAATTTCAATTTACTTCGGTATCACTACTCGTATAAAAGAATAATCTAATAATATAATATTAACTCTTACAATTTCAAACACATCATTGCTTCGCCCTCTTCGTATTCACCCGTCAATTTAAAGCCTAACTTTTCATAGAATCCCTGTGGGCCGCCTTCTTTTTGAACAACACTGGTGAGAAATTCTGTAGCATTTGGGCGGGTGCGGACATGTTCGATCAGTAATTCCATCGCTTTAAATCCATAGCCCATGTTTTGGTATTGAATATCGATCATAAATCGCCAGAGATAATATTCGGGTTTCTCGGGCTGATCTTCAATCATCGCAAATCCAACCGGAATCTTATCAGCATAGATTGCTCTAAACCAGGTTTTATCGCTGAAATGTGCCTGTGCAATGGAAACCGCATTGGGTGCGACAAACTGTTTCTGATTTTTAGTTACATCCAGTTTTATAATAGTGTGTACTGTGTCAGCAGTAACTTCACGAAGTGATACTTTGCTATCTTTAGTCAGCGATGATTTATTTTCAGTCATATATTGCTCCATCTTATTAAATGCTTTTATATAATAACATTGAAGATATGTAATCGGATAACATTTGACTATTGAAATTGCAGTGAGATAAAACTAAAATCCTCAATCCCCTTGACAAAAATCCAATCCTTTCCTATCTTTAAATTAACATACTACATACAAGTGTTGCATTACTCACTTACAACCCAACACTTAGGTAACTGTCATGATTCTTTTACATATACAAGATTTTTTATAAGAGAGAGGGATAAACTATGCAATTTGCTAAAAGACATTTGTTTGGATCAATGATTTTTACGGTAGCTATAATATTGTTTGCTACTGGAAACATCTTTGCTGCTTATTCAGCAGAAGCTTACTGGACTTTTGATTCCGATCTGGATGTTGCCCATGTCGAAACAGCGGATCTCAATGGAGACTTAATTCCTGATATAATTGTCGGTGAATACTCAAGTGATTATTACGGGAATATATCTTATGTCTATGCCATTGATGGCGTGACCGGAATAGAGATCTGGAATTATCAGTTAGAAGATGGTATCCGGTCTATGACTATTGGAGATATCAATGATGACGGTATTCCGGATGTGATTGCCGGTGCTTCATATAATTCTTCTGGCACACCTGACGGATATGTTCATGCTATCAACGGAGTCAATGGTGCTCAACTCTGGTCATATTACATTGGAACAACAATCCAGTCAGTCGCCATAGGCGATTTTAATGGCGATGTTTATATGGATGTCGTCTGTGGTGATTTCAATGAAATTGTAACTGCTATTAATGGACAGACCGGATCTCAATTGTGGTCAACAACAATGGACGGACTCTGGATAAACAGAGTTTCTACCGGCGATGTTAATAGTGACAATATTGATGATGTAGCCTATACCGTTGAATATTTAGCCGGATGGGACAATTATTATGGTGTTCTTGATGGTCTGAATGGCTCCATAATATGGGAAGATACAGTAGAAACTGTTATGATGGATGCTATGATAATTGACATAGATGGCGATACCGATCCGGAAGCAATTTTTACATATATTACTGATGCTGATCAGGGGTATGTAATAGTTACTTCAGCTAATACAGGTCTTCTTGAATGGGAATATAATTTTGGAGCAATTAATCACACAAATGGAGATATAAGTCTTTATGCCTATGATTCAGATAATGATACTGATTTGGATCTTGTTGTAGGAAACTTTTTAGGTTGGGATGAAATTTATGTTTTTGAAGGAAATACAAATTCTCCAATGTTAGTTACCGAACCGCTTGATAGTTATCCCAGAGATATTACAATTGGTGATGTCACAGGTGACGGCAGTCTTGAATTTGTAGCCGCAACCTGGGACAGAGTATCTGTTGTGGGAGCTACTGATGGCAAGAAGTTATATTATTATGCTGTTGACGGAACTATCAAAAGTGTCGGTGTGGGAGATTTTGATGACGATGGTATTACTGATATTGCTGCCGGAGGTGGGGCGGAACATGTTGGAAATAATCCCGGGAAATCAGTATGGGCTCTTAAGACTGTCAGTTCTCCTTTGAAATGGGAGTTTGTATTAGGGGAATATGGTAATTCTGTTGCGATAGATAATCTCGATGGCGATGAATATATGGATGTCGTTGGTGTAGTTTCGGTCGGAGATTATGCTGTTGCAGTCGGAGGAGTTGATGGTAAGGAACTCTGGACCTGGCAGGGGACAGCTAACTTATATTGTGTCACTACCGGGGACTTCGATTTTGACGGTCAGATAGATGTAGCTGTAGGTGGTAATGATGATATGATTACTGCTATCCGGGGTTCTGACGGAACAACTTTGTGGCAATTCACAACAGCTACAAATCAATATTATCGTAAGGCTCTTGTTGCGACAGATCTAAATGGAGATTTTGCTGTTGATGTAATCGGAGGGAGTGATAATGGTACTGTTTATGCCGTCAATGGTACTAATGGTATTGAGCTTTGGAGTACTCCGGTTGGTGCGTCTGTTAATGAAGTTGAACTGGCTCAGATGAATGGAACCGGACCGTTGGATGTGGTCGTTGGTGTCGGTTCAGGTGCAAGTGGTGAAAAAGTTGTGGTTCTCGATGGAGTGGATGGCTCTCTTCTTTGGGATTATGTCTGTCCCGAATCAGTTGAGCATATTGAAGTTCTCGAAGTAACCGGGGATGGTATCCCTGATGTTGCTGCTGCAATTACTCCCTGGGCGCAGCAGGTAATTATGATCAACGGAAGTACTCATATCCAGGAATGGAGTGTGCCCCTGAATATCCCATCCAATACGCACAGTTTGGCACATGGTGATATTGATGGTGATAATATTCCTGATCTGGTAGTCCCTGGTACTTCATCTGATATGAAAGTCTATGTATTAAATGGCATCAGTGGCGTTGAAATCTGGAATTTCACTACCGGTGGTGAAGTAAACACAGTCTGGGCTGAAGACATGGATGGAGATGATCAGATTGATGTTGTTGCCGGGTGTGATGATAATAAAGTTTATATAATTGATGGTTTGACCGGGACTGATTATTTCAATTTTTCCACCGGTGGTGATGTTATGCATCTTCAGGTAGGAGAAATTGGCGGAGCAGGAACACGCAGTATTGGTTGTATAACCTTTGATGGTGATGGTTCTATTTATGCTTTTGAATCTCTTTATGAAGGATGCAATGATCCGGATGGAGATTTGATATGCGATGAAGATGACAACTGCCCATTAGTTTATAATCCATTACAGGAAGATACTGATAGTGATGGGATAGGGGATGCCTGTTGTTGTGTTGTACGTGGAGATTGCGCTATGCCAAGAGATGGGAATGTATTTGTGAATGATTTGACCTATCTCGTTGATTACTTATTTAAAGGGGGTGCATCGCCAGGTTGTCCGGAAGAAGGAGATTGTGCAACGCCGCTTGATGGGAATATCTTTGTAAATGATTTAACATACCTTGTTGACTTTTTATTCAAAGGGGGAGCTGCTCCTCCTTCCTGTTAGTAAACTGATAGAATTGAACGATATTTAAAAACAGTCATTTTGAGTGAATGGCTGTTTTTTTAAGTAAGATTCATAATACTAACTTGTTTTAGATGAACTGGTTATAAAATCAATGATTTTCCCGAATAACCTTGAATTCGCACTTGCTATATGTTATAATATTCACTGTAAATATGTTAGAGTTTGTTGTACATTATTGATGTTGATGTGTAATATTTAATATAAAGAGGTGAAAATGCCAGTTGATCAAAATAATAAAGTTCATACTGAAATGTGGAATATTGCCCCCCACGTGGTCGAACTGAAATCATCGATCATACGTGATATTCTTAAAATATCATCACAACCAGGAGTAATATCATTTGCCGGTGGACTTCCGGCTCCGGAATTATTCCCACTTGATGATATGAAATGGGCGATGGGAAAAGTTATCGATACTTATGGTCCTGCTGCTCTTCAATATTCAATCACAAGAGGATTAAATGAATTGAGGGGACTCCTGGCTCAAAGAGCTACTGAACGTGGAACCCCAAGCGAAGCAGATAATATTCAAATTATTGCCGGTGGTCAACAGGGTTTGGAACTCGTTGCACGAGCCTTCATTGACCCGGGTGATTATGTCCTGACTGAACTGCCAACTTATGTTGGAGCTATTCAGGCGTTTGATTATTACCGTGCTCGTTATGTGACGGTGGAGATGGATGAAGAGGGGATGATCATAGATCAGGTCAGGGAGAAGGTCGAGAAATATCATCCAAAATTTATTTATACTGTTTCAAACTTTCAAAACCCGACTGGTATTACAATGTCTCTCAATAGACGACACCAGCTTATTGAACTGGCTAAAAATTATCATATTCCAATTATTGATGACAATCCTTATGGAGATATTCGTTTTTCAGGAGATTCACTTCCGACCTTAAAATCTATTGGTGGTAATGAAGTTGTTGCTCTCAGGACTTTTTCTAAAATTTTGGCTCCCGGTCTTCGTATCGGCTGGATGAATGGCCCCAAAGACATAATGCATCATTTCGAGAAAGTAAAACAATGTACTGATCTTCACACTAATACTCTTTGCCAATATCTTATTTACGAATATGTCAATGCCGGAAAACTGGAACCGCATATAGAACTGCTCAAAAAAGATTACAGAGCCAAACGTGATGTAATGCTAAAGACATTAAAAGAGACTTTCCCTTCAGAAGTAAATTGGACAGAACCGGATGGCGGCTTGTTCCTGTGGGTTGAGCTACCAACTCATATGTCAGCCAAAGACCTTCTTCCCAAAGCTATAGAGAAGAAAGTGGCTTATGTTTATGGCTCCCCGTTCCATCCAAATGGAGGGGGTGACAATACTTTCAGACTTAATTATTCAAACGCCACTCATGAAGGAATTGTTGAGGGAATTACTAGATTAGCTGATTTATTCAAAGCAAACATATAACACATTTTATGTCTGTTATTTTTTAAAGCCACTTGAAATCAAGTGGCTTTTTTATGGGAGTGTTGAACTACTCGTGTTTGGTAAATAA
>DAOWMZ010000192.1 GCA_030642845.1 Candidatus Zixiibacteriota bacterium | reverse complement strand
TGATCTTTTTGGGTTTAAATGCGTTGACTGCCACCAGGAAGAAAATTGCAGTTATTGCCATGACCTTTCACATCCGAAAGAACTCGCAAAAACCGAAGAAGAGAAACATGCAATATGTACTGATTGCCATCAAATAAACAACTGTGGGCATTGCCATGACGTAAAAAGAAAACCGGCATTTACTCATAATTCTACAGGATGGCTCCTCAATCAATACCACAATAAATTGGAATGTCGCGCTTGCCACCCTACCCGGAAGAAAATTGGTAAGTTGGACAGCCATTGTAATTCATGTCATGGCGGTTGGAACCAGGAAAATTTCAGACACTCAATCACAGGCCTGATGCTTGATGAAAATCACATTGAGTGGGATTGCACCGACTGTCATCCTGAAAGTATGTATGATAAACCAACTTGTTCGGGTTGTCATGAAGATGATATAACTCCTTATAACAATCTACCTGGTGAATATGTAATTAAACGATGAGGTTAGTATTTATATATTGATGATTATGACTGATTAAGAATCATTTGGATATAATATGGTGCTTTAAATTATGACAAGAATTCTTGCATAATGTTTTCATAAATATTTTCCATTTTTATTTATTTTTTCAGATATTATGAGAGTGATCTTGCTACACCCCATAACAATCCCTTATCGAACTGGCATACAATAGCTTACAAAACTCACTTGTCTTGATGTAACTTATTTTATTTCTAAATATAATATCTATTGACATCATAAATAAATACCGATATAATTAGTACTTAGAATTTAGTTTCCGGCTCGCTTATCTTATGCTTTGTTTTCCTAAACAAATCTCTGAAAAGCTGAATCAATGGAGACGTTGCGCAATTGTGCGCTTTGAATGTGTTTGTTCTGATGTTTTTTTAATGGATCAGGACAATCTTAAGTGGAGTGTAGAGAATGAAGATCTACATCGGTAACATGTCATACGACATGACAGAAGATGATTTACGCCAAGCCTTTGAAAGCTTTGGTGAAGTAGTAAGTGTTAACATTATCACTGACCGTGACAGTGGCCGCCCCAAAGGTTTTGGCTTTGTCGAAATGGGCAGTAAAGAGGAAGCAACAGCCGCTATTGAAGCACTCAATGGCCAGGACATGAAAGGCCGCCAGGTCAATGTCAATGAAGCTCGCCCTCGCAATACAGACAACCGTCGTGGCGGTGGTCGTGGGGGGTACAACAATCGCTATTAATTGAAATTTCTTATATATAGAATATATTCGAATTCAAAAAAAAGACCGGCTGATTTGCCGGTCTTTTTTTTTGAATTTACACTTTTAAAACCTTGCCAGCAGATTAACATTAATACTCGAAAGTGAAAGTTCATCAAAGGGATAAAATGTATCCGTTGCTTTGGGACCATACGATGCTGCCCTGTAGTGATAACCTATTCGAAGAGCCAATGGTGAATAAATAAATTTTTTGATTGTAACATCAATTGAAAAAGAAAGTAAAATCTGACCATCATCATTAGTAAATGTTTTACCGGTTGCTTCACCTCGTAATTTAAGCTTGGGTCCTGTTAATCCCAGTCCGCCTCCCACATCCAATCTCATTTTATTTCCGTTCACAACTACATGGTGTATTGAAAATTCATAAAAATGTATTCGGGCTTCTGATGATATAAATTCTCTCGTAGTATCAGGATTTGGTGGAGGATAACCAAACTGCAAAACACCAATATATCTGAAATCTTTGGAAAATTTATCGGATGAAAAACGTACAGTTAAACTCTGTGAAAGACTCTTGGAAACAAAAAAACCCCACCCATCGGGGTGCTCAAGATATTTATTGTTCGACCATCCTGAATTTGCAGTCAACCCAAATTCAATTCCGGTTTCCGCAAATACATTACTGAAAATCATTAGAATTAAACTTAGGACTATTAATGGTCGTTTGATAACGCACCTCCGCTTTATAATCTCTGTTGCTGTATATCAAAGACGTAAAGAACAAACTACTGTGCAAATATAAAATAATTATCGATAGATAAACCCTTTTAAAATTACTTCAACTGATTTTACACAATCTAATTCAGACTACTAATTCATGTATTTCATTGACTAATCTGTCTAAATTCATTATATTATCATCGTTAAATATATGCAGAAAATGTACATACTTAAACATAACGGGTGAATTTTCCTTTCATCCTCAGGAGAAAAATCAATGTTTAAAGTGAAGATATTAGTATCTACTATAATAGTAATATGTCTGTTTTTGACTGTCTCTGTTTTTGCTGATATGGTTAAAAATGATTTAAATCCCATTACAAAAATAAATCCGGATCACGAAAGGTTTGATGATATTTCTAAAGCCGGACCAGCTCAACCTTCATTTAAAAAACCAGTCTCAGCAATAAGAAAAGTACAAAACGGATTTTCCATGCCCTCTTCTCCACCCGATTATTTCTGTGACATGCAGGATTACACCAGCGGGGTTCCGTATTATGTCTGGTCGTTGCCTGATGCCTATAACGATGACCTTTTTAATATGCGATTTAGCTCAGAAAATAGTTATGATTGTACTCTAAAAGTAGCTTATTTTCTCATGTATGCTTTATATCAAACCGGGGATCCTGATATGAGAGTTTATCTCTGGGATGATGATGGCTTTGGTTTTCCGGGTAATAAAATTGACTCGATAGACATTTTAGATCCCGGTGCAGGACTTGAGGGAATAAATACACTGTACTGGTTAACAGCAGATTTTTCCTCAAGTAATTATACATTTTCTGATGGAGAAGAATTCCATATTGGCTTTACTACTATCCTGAATACTTCGGCTGATACATTATGGCTTGCCTCTGATGCAGCAGATGGACCATATGCAGGTGAAGAAAGAGCCAGTGAATACTTTAGTGATACCTGGGGAACTTTGCTTAATGACTGGGGTATGGATATCTCCTTCTTTATTTTAGCAGATCGTTGTTGTTCGGAAATCCCATTTTCTGATTGTCACTATATCTCTTATATTCAAAATGTTGGTTATCATTGGAGAACACCAAATCCAACCTATGGTGATTCGGCCTATGCTCAAAGATTCACTATCCAGGGTTATGATACTCTTAAGCATGTTAATTTTGCTGTTTATGATGATGCCGGACAACCCGGAGCAACAGGTATATTTGGTAATAATGATATTTACATTACTGTTTATGATGATCTGTTTGGCCTTCCCAACAATCTTGTTATCTCTGATACCGTCCCTGCCGGAAGTTATGCCGCATACCCGGCAATTACAACAGCATATTTTGATAATTATGTTCTTGAAGAAGGTGATTATCATATTGCATTTTCCACTAATGCTGTCTTTGGGAGTGGTGAGTATGAAAGCATCCTCTCATCGGATGGAACTGATGGTGTCGGACGGTCATCTTCGGTGAATGGAAACATTTGGCAAAATATGTTTGTCAGTTGGGGTATGGATGTTAATTTTTATATTGAACCATATATTTGTGATGATCCTACAAATTGTGAATTGAAATATTGTTATAACGGTTTAGCATATATATGGAATCTTCCGGATCAGTGGGGCGATGTAGGTCAAGCTCAAAAAATATCACCCGGTTTTTACAATGAATGTCGGATTCAGGAAGTAGCTATTTTATTCTACTGGTCTGGTACTTCTGGTTATCCCACTCAATATTCTTATAACACCGATATCTCGATTTGTCCTGATGTCGCTGGTCTTCCCGGGTCTCCAATAGCTACAATAACTTTAACTCCTGCAGATTATGCTGCCTGGGGATTAACTGCTCCGGGAGTTGGAGGTGTCTGGATAACTGTTGACTTTACTGACATGGTTTACCTTACAGGTAATTACTGGGTAACGGTAAACTCTCTCGCCCCTACACCTGAAACCGGTATAAGGCTTGTTTCTGATGACGGAGGTGGTCCTTGTATTGACTCCTGGGCCGAAGACTGGGGTGGTGGAAACTGGCATTTGATGACTGATGGTTGGGGTGTTGAAAACGACTGGGCTATGGTGATGGAAGTGGAACATTGCTGTTTTGGTCCTATTCCTCATGATTGTGATGGAGCAGATGATTGGGCTACTTTTCAGGGTGATTTTGCACGTTCCGGGTTTACCAGAATTGGAATTCATGATTCATGGTGTGATTTGAGTCTGGATTGGAGTTTCTCCCATCCTTCAAATGGTATCACTTTTACAGGTCCGGTGACATATGAAAACAGAGTTGTTTGTTCATTTACAGAAGAATATCAGGTATTCGATTTTGATGGTGTTCACCAATATACATATATTCCTCAGGAAGGTCCCTTCCCTGCCGGAGATATCAGATGTGCACCGACTGTCACTCCAATCCTTGGCTATCCCGGAGTAGTTATGTTCGTTTCCGGTGGTACTAATCAGGAAGTTCATGCTGTAGATTTCAATACCGGAAGTCTGATTTGGAGCAGGGATATTAATTCGGTTGGAACAGGTGGTATGTTTGGTAATACCCGATGGGGAGTATTTACGGTTCTTGAAATAAATGGTGCTGATGTTCTTTTCTGGGGAACTGATGACGGTCAGGTTGTTGGAGTAGATGCTCTAACGGGAACCCTGATGCCGGGCTATCCTGTAGATTTAACTCAAGGCACATGGATTTCAGGTGCTACTGATGGTACTAGTTTATTCTATAGTACTCGTTCAACTGCAGTTGAAGGGGATGTTTATTCTATTGATGCCGCTACCGGAAGTATCAACTGGCAGTTATCTTCGGTCGATGGCTTGCAGGGTCAGAATATTTATTCTTCCGGTTATAACGGAGATGAAGGCTTTACCGGTGGTGTGTCTTATGATGAGTTTACCGGAAACTTATATTTTAAT
>DAOWMZ010000098.1 GCA_030642845.1 Candidatus Zixiibacteriota bacterium | reverse complement strand
TAGTGATTTTCCTAATAAATTATATCAGCCATTCACATACATGTTTTTGCATGGTGGTTTTTTTCATCTTCTGTTTAATATGTTTGTTTTGTGGATGTTTGGAACTGAAATTGAGCTTACCTGGGGGACTAAAAGATTCGCACGGTTTTATATTCTTTCCGGTTTGTTTGGAGCAATTTTAACTCTAATAGTTCAATCCGGTCAGATGGTTACTATCGTTGGGGCCTCAGCGGCAATCTATGGCGTACTAGTCGCTTATTGGCTTATGTTCCCTAACCGCATGTTATATATATATTTTGTCCTGCCGGTTAAAGTAAAATGGGCAATCCCCGGACTAATGCTACTGGGTTTTCTGGTCGGCGGGGCTAATATCGCTCACATGGCTCATTTGGGAGGAGCATTATTTGCCTTTGTATATTTAAAAGCTGACTGGCGATGGTTGCGTATAGGCGATTATTTTCGAAAACTTCGCTATAAACAAAAAGAAGCTAAACTAAACAAAAACCGACAAAACGCTGAAAATATTATGAAACGGGTGGATGAAATATTAGACAAGATTAATGCAGTTGGAAGTGACAATATTAATTCTGAGGAGCGGCGTTTTCTGGAAGATGCACAAACTCAATTAACAGAAAAAAAATCATCGGAGAAGAGATAACTTCAGATGAGAAAAAAGGTGTTTTTAGCTGAACGGTCGGGGTCAACCGGGAGTGTAATTGAAACTATTTTACGTCAGACTGGCTTTGAAGTAATTTCTGTTTCGGATTATACCAGAGCGGTTGAAGTGCTTGGGCTAAGTAAACCTGATATTATGATTGTGAGCTGCGACCTGACGGGTGCCGATGATAAACCTCTTTATTTGTTCCTGAATGAAAATGAAATTTACAATTCAATCCCGCTTTTATTATTAGCATCTGCTGATGATAAAGATCTCTCATATCCCGATGAAGTTATTATCAGAAGACCATTTGATACAAAAGAATTGCTTGAAAAAGTAAAAATCTTGGCTGGACAAAAGACATCTCAGACACAAACTGCAAATTCACAATCAAGTTCTTTGGGAACAATGGATCTTAATGATGAATTTCTTGATGCTGCTTTGGGATTAGATAATATCAATGTGACTAATTCTGAGGTTATGGATGAAACAGGATCTATTCCAATAGTTAAATCTGATTCAATGAATGTGACTGATATCGGCGACCTTGATAAATTTGAAGACAATTCCAAGGTAGAGTCGATAATTATTGATGATGATCAAACAGATATAAGAAGACCTGAGACTCGAAAAATAAAAACTGTTCAGCCTAATGCTTCCGGAAAGCTGGATATTTTAAATGATCAGTATGGATTATCCAAAGAGGCTCAAAAAGAAGTAGAACTGGAAGACAGTGTTCATGATTATCACTGGTTTGTCAATGAAATGCAGAATGATTCTAAACCACAACCAGCCCCTGAATCGACTTCCCCAAAAGATAATGCTGAATTGGAAGCGGTTAAACTAAAGGAGACTTTGCAGCCGGTAACTGCAAAATATGTTAAGGAGTCAATTGCAGGAGAATCCAAACCTCAGGATGAGGGTGTTGAAAGGTTTATCGACGATTTCAAAAAAGAAATGGAAAAAATTGATTCTGATAATAAAACGGAAACTGTTACAATCAAGGATGATAAAAATCAATCAAACACACATACCAACACAAAATCTGCTCAACCAAATGAACAAATATTAACGGATCCGGTGAAAATTTTTACTCGTCAATTTACTACCGAACTGGCTGAAAAACTGGCAAAAGTTATTGCTGATAAAATTGATACTGAAAAACTTCTGAATTTAATCAGGGACGAAATCATGACGGAACTAAAGAAAAAATAATTTTAAGGTTATCAACTGGTACTGCTATTATATATCCCCGCTTAATATTAATTTACTTTTTGTTTGCTGCCTTTTTATTAATTAAATTTATTTACTGAAACGACTATTTGTATAAACAATGGATAAAAACTGTAAATCGGAAAATATTATGTATAATAAAAATCTAACCTGCTGGAATTTAAAAATAGCGATCCTATTATCATTTTTCTTCTTATTTATTTTACCTTCTTACATAGCCGCCCAAATTGATTTTGACAACTCCTCTGTTTTTGAAGATAAGCTTCCAATTGATATATCATTATATTCTTCAAAATCTTCATTTATCGCCGGTAGTGTATATGATTTTGCTGTAGTTACCGATATAGGTAAACCCTGGCATATCAATTCTGCTGCTCCCTATGAAGAATGGCTTATTGCTACCGAATTGAAAATTGATTCTGTTACGGGATTCACCACTCACAGCATCGCTTACCCATCCGGTTATGATATAGATTTCTCCGGGACATTAATGTCTGTTTATGGTGATAGTGCGATTATAATTTTTAAAATTGCCATAGATGAAAATGTTGATGACGGCAAATATTCTATTCCTGTCCATTTCACCTATCAGCCCTGTAATGATAAAGAATGCCGTGCACCGCAAACTATTGACAGAGTTTTAAAAATATCAGTAGGTGAAGAGGGCAATAATATTCATAGTGGGATTTTTGTAAATACAACGCAGGATGTTGAATTAAAAGATACTAATGTATCTGATTCCTCAGAGGATAATGAAATTCAGCGATTAATAGAAAAGCATGGATTCTGGGGATATATTATTGCTCTGGGGTTAGCGTTTATCACCGGACTGTTGTTGTCTTTTTCTCCCTGTACATATCCGATGATACCGATTACAGTAAGTATTTTCGCTGGTCAGAAAAGAAGTCTCGGACGCGGATTTCTCATGTCACTTATCTATGTCGGGTCAATGGCTTTTGTCTATGGTATTATGGGATTGATTGTGGCAATGGTTGGGGGAGTTTTCGGTGCCTGGTTAGCCAGCCCATCGGTAGTAATTGGGATTGCTATTGTATTTGTAATATTCGCTCTTTCAATGTTCGGCCTCTATGAATTGCAGGTTCCTGATGCCCTCCGGCAAAAACTTGGTGCATCTGCCAAAGGGCAGGGGGGAGTTATGGGAGTAATAATTCTCGGTATAGTTGCTGCACTGGTTGTATCACCCTGCGTGGGACCGTTTGTCGCAGGGATACTTCTGTATATCGCTACCAGTGGATCACCGGTAATCGGCTTTATGGTATTATTTGTATTTGCACTTGGATTGGGAACGCTCTATGTGATTATTGGAACGTTCTCTTCGGCGATCAATGCCCTTCCGGGAGCGGGTGGATGGATGGAGACTATCAAAAAATTCTTCGGCTTTGTTCTTTTATTAATGGCATTGTATTTTGTCAGAACAATTATTTCCCCCGAGTTATTGGCAATTTTGACAAGCCTGCTTTTACTTTCTTTTGGCGTATTTGGGGGAGGTTTGGACAGATTGCTCCCGGAGTCGGGGTTCTTTCTGAGACTTAAAAAGTTCCTGGGAGTTATTGCTTTCGCTATAGGAATATATTTGTTACTGGGGAGTTTGATAACACAGGGATTGATCCTTCCTCCCATTTCTGACTTAGTTTCATTTCAGGGAACAGGACCTAATATGCAAAAAGAAAATGAATTAGATTGGATAAATGATCTTGATAAAGGACTTCAACAAGCAAAAGCTGATAATAAACCAATAATTATTGATACCTGGGCTACCTGGTGTGCTAATTGTAAGGTGCTGGAGAAGAAGACTTTCGGCGATCCTGATTTTATTACTTATGCCAAATCATGGACACCGATAAAAGTTCAACTCGAAAAAGCCAACTCTCAAATAACAAAAGATTTCATGATCCGTTTTGGCCTGAAACAATTTTCACTACCCACAACCCTGCTGCTTGATTCCGATGGAAATGTTAAAAAAGTTATTCAAGGTGTGATCGAACCCGATGAACTTATTGCAAAGATGGGACAAATTAAGTTGTAAAAAATATATCCTCACCGAATCTATATTACTTTGTTGAGTCTTCTCCTGTCTTGCGGACTCGTCCGCTTGGACGGGATGTGAACTGATGCAACTTTAAAATATTAATTTCCCAAACATCATAAAATTAAAACAATAAAAATATTTTTATATTTATTATTATTTATTTTGGTGACACTTGACTCTGAATATGAGCCTTATTATATTTGACAAAGTTTGAATTTTATTAGGATGAGAAAGTAAAATGACATCTCCAAAAAAAAATGATTCTGTAATTGCTATCTGTATTCAGGAACCTGCCGAAGACGGTTCCACTATGGATCTTGGAGCTATTCAGGGGGATGAGCTCCGTTTTTTACATCAGGCTTTTATCACAGATACAATTACACAGGCTTTGGAAGTTACTAATGCCGATGTGCGTTTGTACTATATTGATAATGATGACAGAAAACGTCTCGTTGTAATTATTACCAATTACCTAAAAAAGAAACTCTCCGGAAAAAAAGCGACTGCTTTAAAAAATAATTTCAAATCATTTAAGTTACCCCGGGAAAGCTGGGGAATAAGAGTTGAACAGGTTTTTAAAGAATGTTTCGATAGTGGTTACAAGCATGTTCTTGTTGTCGGCAGCCGTACTCCTACCGTGTTGGCATCAAAAATGAAAACCGCTCTGGGTATGCTTAAGAAGGGTGATGCTGTGTTTGGTCCCACTCCCGAAGGACGTTATTATGGCATTGGCATGTCTAAAAAATATAGCATCAGTCTTTCGAAATATGACTGGAAATCTCCCACAATTTATTCACAGGTATCAGATGCCTTTACCAAAGAAGGTTTAGCCTGGTCGGAGATGGAAATTTGGTACTGTGTGGAAGGATCCGAAGAACTTGAATTGATGGTCCGTGATATCAATCAATGGCGCTTCGAAGGGGACGATGAGACAGCTCGGGAAACCGAAATTGTTATGGAACGAATATTAGCAAAACTTGAGGGTTAAAAATCTCATGGAGCGTGAACTACAGCGTCTTAACTGGCTCGAACTAAGGGACCAGGTACCCTCACAGATTGATACCATTATTCTACCAATTGGAACAGTCGAAGCCCACGGGACATCATGTACAGGAACCGATAATATTATTCCTGATTCAATTGCCTATGGGATTGCTGACAGAATCAATGCTCTGGTTGCTCCGGTTTTGGGGTATGGTATTACCAAATCACTCCGCCGTTATAGCGGGGCTCTGACTATCAACCCGGATACATTTGGTAATTTTGTCAGGGATATTCTTGATTCGTTGGTTGCGATGGGTTTCAAAAACATTATTATCATGAATGGGCATGGAGGAAATAACTCTGTCCTGAAATCGGTTGCCTATCAATTCCACTCTGATGTTAAAGCTAATATTGCAATTATTCACTGGTGGGAATTATGCGGCAAGATGACTGAAGAATTTTTCGGTCATGTCGGCGGACACGGCGGAACCGACGAGACTGCTTTGGTCATGGCTGTTGACCCCAAGCTTGCTGATAAAGAAGCATACGATCCTGACATTGCTTACACCTTTGTTCCGGGTGCTGATGTCTATCCGGTGCCGGGTACTATTCTTTTGTATAAAGAGGGGGAAGGCTATCCTGAATTTGATCAGAAAAAAAATCTTGAATATCAAAAAAAGGTTTTTGAAAAAGTTGGTGATTTCGTTGAGATGGTTCTGGAACGCTGGCGCAAGTACAACAAGTAAAGTCTGATTTACTATTAAATCAAAAGTTATCTATATAAGTTATCCTGAGTTCCCTGGTAAAAGTATCAGACTCCCGTCTATTGACTAACAGATCTTTTAATATAACTTCCAGTTCCAGATTTTCTGCAAACAGCCATTTAATAGACATATTTAAATATCCACGTCCTTTGCCTGCAAAACCATAAGATGTTTCAGCAGAATCAGGAAGGGTGGAACGGTCATCATTCAGAGCAGCATCGTATTCCATCATCAATGCAAGATTATATTTGAATGTAGCATCAAAACCACCAAATACATTAATATCTTTGTCATCATCAATCTTTTTTTCACGGGAATAATTTACACCGGCATGCCATCCGGCTGTCCATTGGTAAAAATAAAAACTTCGGCTTGCAACCGCATAAAATCCTCGTGATTTAAAGGCATACCTTTCCAGTTCACTACTATATTTACCGCTTCCCTGAGAGGAGAATCCAACAGATATTGCCGGGAAATATTCCATCTCATCAATGAGGCGGAATTTCAGACCAAACTCTATTGAGGGATTCCATTCCGGGTCGGAATTGGAGATTACATCTTCGCCGCCAAAAGAGATACCCATCATAAATCGGTTGGAAAGTCCGATATCAGCATATCCAAGTGCTCCGCCATTTGGATAAAACCGGAAACTGAGATTATAGTATCCCCGGTGTAATGTTCCGGCAGTGGGCATATCTACGAGCCAACGAGGGGGGACATCATACAGGCTTGACTGGGCGACCTCAAATTCATCCTGTGCTAAAATATCACTGCTTAGGGAAAACAACAAACCCAAAAATATTGTTAATGCCAATATATATCTCATTATCATAAACATACTTCTCCTATAATTAAGTTCACATTTTAGAGAATAATAGCAATCCTTTCAAGTCAACAAAAAGGCCGCTTAGCGACTTGACTTATTAAAAAAGTATTTTATATGATAAGAACATGGTGATTTTGTCATACCCGTGAAAACGGGTATCCAGGTTTAATTGGTCGCATCACAGGGATGCTGCTTTCTAAGCTACGAGTGTAATAATATTGTAGGGGCACAGCATGCTGTGCCCCTACATAAATTTAAGGGGTACACGGGGGTGTACCGCCCACAATAAAATTGTATGAATGTAGTTATAGATTTACAATCTTATGGAAATGATCTGATAAGGCTGAAGTTACCCGGCCAGCT
>DAOWMZ010000351.1 GCA_030642845.1 Candidatus Zixiibacteriota bacterium | reverse complement strand
CGAACATGTACTTCTGCCAGATGGCGCATTACACGTCCTGACAGAGTGGTATCCGGAGCAATCTGTTCTGCCTGAGCCAGAGCAATAAGCAAAGTCTTGCGGGATTCATCATTCTCACCCATCCGGTATTCAAGTTCACCGAGATATGTCATACACATGACTTCATCACGCGGACTATTGCATTGGTTCAGCAGTTCGGCTGCTTCTGTAAGATTTGTTTTTGCATTTTCAAAATTAGCTTTTTGGATATACAAATATCCCAGCGACATATAAGCGCGAGCTAATTCAATTATTTTACCGATTTCATGAGACATTTCGATATTGATAAGCATATGTTTTTCAGCTTCATCAAAATCACCCATAAAACTGTAAATACGCCCGATATTTCCCATCATATAGGCCAGCTTTTCGCTGTCTTTCTGTCTCTTTGCTATTTGAATAGCATCAAGTAGTACAGAAAGGGCATTGCTATAATCGGCTTTTCTGAAAAAGAGACCCGCCAAAAGGTTAAGCGCACGGCTCTGACCTTCGGGACAATCGTTACTTCTGAAAATCGATTCAGCATCGCGGAAAGCTTTTTCAGCTTCTTTCATCTCTCCCATGTTGCGAAGAATTCCACCAATAATAATAAAAGTCTCGGCCAGATCAATAGTATCACCCCGACAACTGAAAATTGTCTGGGTCAATCTGCCGAGCTTTAGTGCAACCGGGTAATTTGTGAGAGAAGCATAAGCCCGGGAGGTATGACG
Organism: Candidatus Zixiibacteriota bacterium; assembly: GCA_030642845.1. Taxonomy (GTDB): domain Bacteria; phylum Zixibacteria; class MSB-5A5; order GN15; family FEB-12; genus DAOWMZ01. The sequence goes on along the minus strand of DAOWMZ010000351.1, from coordinate 2,014 downwards.
CAAGATGACAGCCGTGTCGATATCAGCGGTATTATCAAATTCGCTACGATGACTCTCGTAGTATCTGACAACACCGGCGAAATCATCGACAGCCATCAATGACTCAATATAATGAGCCATGGCGCCATTAATTCCACTGGCATTTTTATCATTCATCCTCATCACCTATTACCTTTAGTTGTTACTATTTCCTTCTCTATCATAGAATTCTTCTCCGCCAACGGGAGTATTATTTTCTGTGTTAGTAGGATCTTCTTTAATAGTATAATCGATCCAGATTGTAATGAATAAATTCCAAAAGATGTCAACATTAGGTCTTACTAATGTTAATCCATTCCCAGGTCTTCCAGGCATAAGAAAAGAAGGTGGGCTATCTGCTACTTGGTCTTCACCACCCCAGGGATGATCTTCACTGACATCATCGAGATAGGGATCAGAATAGCCATAGGGATTGCCGCGGGCTTCCACGTCTTCCCATGCTACTGCGCATAGTATCAGCAATACCGCTAATACTCCGATAATTTGTCTCATTTTTTACTCCTTGGTTAAAGACATTATCAAACATATTTATTTTCGCACTATAAAGGGCAAAGCATATCACACAGGCGGGCAGGTATAATATTATTTTTTACCTCCATATAATAATAACAAATAAACCGATTACTGTCAACGACTTTTACTTAGGCGTGGATCAGAGGCGGTAGTGACAGGTCGCGACCTGTCACTACTCATAATGTATGTCTGGGGTAGCCCATCCGCTTGCGGTGGGTTTACTGTTCAAATTAATGCGTTGGGGTGCCCCATAGCTTGCTATGGGATATAGATGTCCCAATTGATATTGATGAAATAAAAATATGCCTGTGAACGAAGAAACCCACAGCAAGACTGTGGGGCAACCGTCCGTTCAAGACTCCTGACAAATTGAAGTAGCTGGTTAGATAACAGGTTATGCCTGTGTCAAAACACAAGAGTTTTGACTACCCTATTATAACATCCAGTAGAAAATATCTAAATAATCTTCAACCTTCCTTCTTCCAGCAAGTATAACTCATCGGAAACATTAGCCACAAACGAACGGTCATGGCTGACAATCAAAAAACCTCCGGGAAAATCATCTAATATTTTTTCGAGAACTTCGATTGATTCAATATCCAAATGCGAAGTCGGCTCATCCATTATTAAAAATTCCGCCTGCTCAAGTACGCATTTTACAATTGCAGAACGCATCAGTTCACCATATGAAAAATTATCAATTGGTTCATGCACCCTCTCTCTTCTAATAAAAACCGAAGCCAGATGAAGCCTGATATCAGTTTCACTTCGGCTGGTGTCTCTAAAATTTTCCAAAAGTGTTTTTTCTTTGTAAAATCGCTTTAGACCCTGGGGTATGTGGTATAGCTTCACATTTTTATTAAGCTGGCATTCCCCTGATATTGGTTGAAGAGATCCTGAAATAAGATTCAGAAGAGTTGATTTGCCAATACCATTAGCACCCATCAAACAAATTCTGTCTTTAACCGACATCGAAAAATCAGCCTCTTTAATAATTAAATCATCTTCAGTGTCAGTATAGGAGAACGAAGCGTTCCTCAATGAAAACACATTCCTATTCTTAACTTTATATTCCGGCATTTGCAGAGAGATCTTCACATGAACCGATGGCTTAATGTTTTCTAGATTTGCAATTTCTTTTTCAGCTTTAGTTTGTGATGCCTTGGCGCGAGCAGCCATTTTTTTTGCCCGCTTGGCAATAAACGGCTTGTCTCTTTTGGCTCCCTTTTTTGATTTTTCTTTTCGAGCCGACCAGCACATCCGATCCCGGACTACATTTTGTAGCTGGGCTATTTTGTTTTGAATTGTTTTCGCTTTTTTGACTTTGGAACTATAATCGGAATCAGCTAAAGATTGCACTGACGAAAACCCGCCTTCGGTTTGATAGATGCCGTCGCGGTTCATGTAGATCGTACAATCAGCCAGGTTATCGATCAATGTTCTGTCCTGCGATTCAATTATT
>DAOWMZ010000309.1 GCA_030642845.1 Candidatus Zixiibacteriota bacterium | reverse complement strand
TATCCCCCGAATCCAATTTGGGGTTGATCTCCAGCTTCTTCCCTGTCTGTTCAATCAGACCGGGGACCAGACGGTTAATGTTCATAGAATCAGTCATTATTTATATCTTCACATCTATAACTTTACCCAGAGTTTTATTTTCACTCGAGGAGTTTGTTCTATTAAAAGCAGCTCCAAAACGTTCTGAGTCCTGATACTTACTAAACAACAAATCAAGGGCACTCTTTTCTTCGCGGCTTAGAAACTCCGCATAAGTCCCTTCAGGTGCCCGAACGGAGATTTCCGAATGATCGGTTATCTCTTTGGGTCTGATATTTAAAATATCATCAGTCTTTTGACTCTTCTCAGCTTGTCCATTGACCTGATTTTGTCGGTTATTCAACTGCTGATAAGATTGAATGCCAATCGGGTTAATTTTCATTACTAACCTTTACCTTCCTATATTTCGAGAGCATCCTGAGCCATCTGTTTGGCGGTTGATATGGCAACCGTGTTAGCTTCATAAGCTCTTGATGCAGCCATCATATCCACCATCTCATTTACTATTTCAATATCCGGCATTTTAACATAACCCTGATCATCCGCATCGGGATGTGACGGGTCATGCACCAAACGATAATTGGATGCGGGATCAACAATCTCTTTATTAGACACATTGGAAATATCAACACCATTTTTCATCTTTATTGAATGTCCACTGATATGTCTATTGTTTGTCCGGTTTAATCTTTGTCCCGCTCTTTTCATAGCCGTGCTGAAACTGGCGGACTCGTTAGTCTGTTCAACTATAACTCTTTTTCTTCGATAAGGACCACCCTTTTTGGTTTTGGTCGTTTCAGCATTGGCAATATTTTCTGCCGTAGCATTCATCTTTGCACGCTGTACCGACAAACCCTGAGAGGAAATCTTTATTGCACTTAAAATACCAGACATAATTCACTCACTATTTGCTTGTTATAGCTTTCCTAAGACCCTGGAATTTCTTTTGCAATAATCTTGCTGCTATCGAAAATTCCAGTTCGTTCTGTGCCATCTCAGCAATCTCATTATCAATATCCACCGAATTCATGTCCCCTTCTATAATAGAGGCCTGATTTATTTCAGGTGGTTTGTTGATGTGATGGCCTAATGGAATATGTGATGCATTGGTAATTGAACCAGCAATACGCCGGGTGTTTTCGTTTGCTTTTGTAAGCTCACTATTAAAGTCAATACTCTGGCTTCGATACCCTGGTGTTGAGGTATTGGCAATATTCCCTGATGTCAGCTTATGCTGCAACGATGAGAGATTCAGAAAATTCTCAAATTTCGGAATCCCGACTTTTGTAAACAGGAAATTAGCAATTTTGTTATCCATACATCACACTCACTTATAATTTTACATTGTATATTTAAGCAATGAGCATGCCAGAAATTTCGCATTCCATAATGCGTTGTAAGACAATGCGATACGGTAACAGCTATTTGATAAGCACTATTATTATTTAGTATTCAGGAAAATGTTTCCGATTGAACCGAGAAATTTTTACTCAGTTTCAGTTTGAGCAAGAAGTTGTGAGGATGGTTCCTTTAAAGAGAGTTCCATAGTCAGGATAACAATATCAACTCTTCTGTTTTGAGCTCTGTTTTCAATTGAATTGTTGGGTTGGATAGGACGATATTTGCTGTAACCTAATGCCGAAATCCTTTCCGGTGGAAAGCTGTACTCATTAACGAAGTAACGAACCACTTCAGTTGCCCTGGCGGCTGACAATTCCCAGTTGCTGGGATATTTTGCTGACATCATAGAGCGGTCATCAGTGTGCCCTTCGATTCTGATATGATTGGGGATACTATCTATTTCATCAAAAATCAATCCAAGGACTTCCTGAAAATTCCCTTGAAGATTTGCTGATCCTTCTTTGAATAATGCTCTTTCCACAATATGAATCACTAATCCGCGTTCTGTAATTTCGGTCTGGACATCCTCTAATCTTTTTCGTTCTTCAGACTTTCCCTCAATAGCTTTTTGAAGCATCCGGAGATTACCAAGTTTTAAAACGCCGTGTCCTTCGGTTTTCTGAATTTCATTGTCATAATTCAATACACTTTCTCCACCCCTAAGAATGTTATGCAAGGATTCTGACATCTTTCCAAAACGTTTGGCATCAATCTGTGACATAGAATACATCACTATAAAGAAAGCTAATAATAAAGTGATAAGATCGGCGTAGGTTAATAGCCACCGCTCCATATTTTCGTGGTCTTCTTCTTTTTTGCGATTACGGCGCACAGCTTAATCCTCGTTGCGGCGATGGTGCGGAGCGATAAATGACAGAAGTCTGGTACGAATATAGCGCGGGTTTTCACCGGATTGCAGCGCTAAAATTCCTTCGGAAATCAATTCCAGATGAACCATTTCTTCTTCATGGCGCATATAAAGTTTATCTGAAATAGGCAAAAGGAACAAATTGGCTAAACCAACTCCCCAAAGGGTAGCAATAAAGGCAGCAGCAATATGCCCAGCCATTTTAGAAGCATCGGAAGTATTTCCCAGAGTATGAATCAATCCCAGGACTGTACCCAAAATACCCATAGTAGGGGCAAAGCCGCCAGCTTTTCTAAAGAATGTAATTCCACGTTTATGGCGTTCCTCAGCTGAAACTATCTCCATTTCCATAATATCTTTGAGATTATCGTAATCTGTTCCATCGATTAATAAGCGAACAGCTTTTCTAAAAAATGGATGTTCGATTTTCTTGTAATCATTCTCCAAACTCAAAATCCCTTCCTTACGGGCTTTTTCTGCAAGTTTTACCAGTTGTTCTATTGTTTGGGTTAGTGGAAGGGTTTTATGATGAGCGGCAACTTTCAGATAATGAGGAATATGAAGAACGGTATCAATAGATGTTGTAATGGTAGTCGCCCCCAATGTTCCGCCAATAACGATTAACATTGGAGCGGTCAGGAAGATGGCTTCAAAATTACCACCTTCAAGAAAATATGAACCACCGACTGCACCAACAGCTATTAAAAGTCCAAGTATTGTTGCTATATCCATAGATTAATGCACTACATAATTAATGTTTAACACAATTGTATTATAAACAAAATAACAATTATGTTATCGGCATTATTATGGAAATGTAAAGGGGGAAATGCTTAAGTTTTTCCCGTCAGGCCATATTCCATTAATTTATTTCTGATTGTCCGTGCGGAAACCCCGAGAGCTTCTGCGGCTCTAGTCTTATTTCCGTTGAATTTCTCAAGAGTTTTAAGGATAAGATACTTTGAACCCTCTTCAAGCCTCATCGGAATTTTCAGGCTGGGGACATCATCTGCCACACGGCCCAGGGATAGTTCAATCGGGAAATCATCCTCAGTT
>DAOWMZ010000256.1 GCA_030642845.1 Candidatus Zixiibacteriota bacterium | reverse complement strand
TCGCCCAATCGGCCAATTACTCTTTGTTCCGCTTTATCACGAACAGAACAGGTATTAAAAACTATGAGATCGGCTTTGGATTCATCATCAACCCGCTGATATCCCCTCGAAATCATTGTAGCTACAAGAGTTGATGAATCTGCCAAATTCATCTGACAACCATAGGTTGAAATGTGAAATGTTCTAATTTTCTTCTTATCCACAACAGGTAATCCTTGCCAGTAATGGGAATGTTTTTCCGCATAATCTAATAAATGATACGATTTTGTTAATAAAATGCAATTAAAAAACTTATTGTTTGAACAATAAAAAACGGCTTCCATTAAGAAAGCCGTTTTATATAACTTTATTCATTCGAGATTATTCGACACAACCCCAAACTGGTGCAATACCACCTTTAAAGAGATAGTCCACCATATACACTAAATCATCAACTTGTATTTCACAATTGGCGTTTACATCAGCAGAATTGAATTTGAGTGGTGGTTGACCACCTTTAAACAGATAATCTACCATAGCCACAAGATCAGCAACATTGACATCTCCATTATCATCATAATCACCCGGAACTGGGGGAGCCGGATTATAAACTACATAGAGATCATAATTTTCCTCATCCTGATAACCATTGGTATTATCATTTACCGAGACGGTAAAACTAAACAGACCAGTATCAGTGGTATTTCCCACAATGGTACCTCTGGTGGCACTGATCGAAAATCCTGATGGTAATGTTCCACTTGAAAGAGTCCAATAAAGATTGGAGGACCCCCCTTTGACTACAAAAGTATCAACATAATCTTCATATTGTAAGGCTGTATCCAGTTCATCTTCAAGAGTTATAATAGCCATTGTCCAGGCAGTTTGTGAATGATAATCCATAACCCAGTTGGAAGGATCAAAACTTACAGAGGTAACATTTTGATTGAAATTAAGTTTTATCAAATCATTCCGTTCATCTATCAATAATACAGCAGTATCATTGGGTCCGGTGAAGTACAAATCAACCGGCATGGTAAAAACCTGAGGGGCGGTTGTCTGAGTCTGGTTTACTTCAACATAGACATCGTAGCCGTTGGTATCCGATAGTTCCGAATAAAATGACCAGCTATAGTTGGGGCGATAAGTCCCATGGATCCATTCATCAAAGAACCAATCCAATTCCTGTCCGGTAGCAGCTTCAAAGACATTTTTTAAATCTTCAGTTGTCGCAGAAGCGTGCTGATGTTCAGAATGATAATAAGCATCAACACCGGTAAAGAATAACGGATCGCCAAGAATTCCACGAAGCATATGCACTACCCAGGCTCCTTTATCATATACTCGGGAAGTAAAAATATCCCAGACTCCTGATGTATCCTGGACATAAATAGTTCCGCCGTAAGTATAGTCCATTCCGGCCATATAACTGTGATAACTTGCCCACCCCTGGGTTTCGAGATAATAGGCTGCTTCGGCGTAACTGGCCCAGCCCTCATTAAGCCATATATCCTGCCATGATTCACAGGTAATCATATCCCCCCACCATTGATGACTGGCTTCATGTACGACTACCGGTTCGGAGAAACCAAATGTTCCATCGCCAGCCATTGAAGTCATTGTTTGATGCTCCATACCTCCCCCCCAGGGGAAATTAGCATGACCATATTTTTCCGTTTCAAATGGATAGGGGCCAAATTGACTTGAAAGAGCTTCCAGAACAGTTGGAGTAATATTGTATTTTGTAAGCGAGTAGCTATATTTATCCGGATAAACCGCATGGACTAACGGAAGAGTATCATTCCCACCATTATAGATCCATTCATCATACCAGACAGCATAATTGTTGATGGCTATTGAAACAAGATAGGTCACAATCGGATAATGAACGAAATAATAATAAGTGTGAGAATTTCCACCATTATTCACTACTGAATCGAGGGTTCCGTTTGACGCACAATAAAGTGAAGTATCTATTTCAATAATTATACTCATTGAATCCGGCTTGTCATCCATACGATCTTTACACGGCCACCAGGTTTTGGCAAAGTAAGGTTCCGACAAAGTAGTGATCAAAGGAGCTCCGCCTCTGCTGGTAAACTCAAAACCCTGAAATCCACCCTCGGTTGGATGACCGTAGTAGTAAAAATCAAATTCAAACTCTTCCCCGGTATTATAAGTGTTATCGAGAATGACCGTTACCACATTACCTGCTCTGGTATAAGATAGGACTCCCGATGGGGCAACTATCGAGTCAATCGATATGGTAGAATATAAATCAACCTGAATTTCAGTGACACCGTCTTGTGCTGCCTGAGCGGTAATACTATTTTTGCCATATATGTTTTCATTGGTGTCATTGACTCTGATAAAAAGATCATAAAAAAGGACATCATAATTTGTTTGGGTAACTTCTTCAGGATTAGTCTGAGTCATTTTCAACACAAATTGCTTGTCGGCAAAATCTCCGGCTTTAGATTCCCAAAGTCTCTGATGGATTTCCGATGGTGGTGCGTTTCCCCAATCAGGTTCACTATCATATGATTCCGCCAATCCCATAATTGGTAAAGCAATAAACGATAGGATTAATAAAAAACTACCCCACTTTTCAATTCTACGATTCACTATTTCCTCCAGTCAATCAATGTTGATAAAATATAATTTATCAATGAAACTCATTTTTAATATTATGGTAATTAACCAAATTCAGGTCAGCACCTTTTCCCCTCAAAGTTATTATAATATATATATAAAACAGGATTTGAGTAGTCTTTTTTCTGTTTTCCTTTAAGATACTTTCAGACAACATTATACATCAGATAACATTATGGTTATCAAAAAGTTTATATAGATTTTCTAAATTATAAATAAAAAAGCGCCATTAAATAATTAACAGCGCTTTTCACTTGAATTCCCCGAATTTTAATACGGGTTACCACATGGAATGGGGCCACCCTTTAGCATGTAATCAACAAAATATGTCAGATCAGCAATATTTATTGTCAAATCGCAATTAAGATCTCCAACATAATATTCTGGTTCAGGACCAACTCCACCTTTTAATAAGTAATCTACCATACCAACTAAATCAGACATATCAATAGTAGCATCATAATTAAAATCACCATGGAATTTCCATACTTTAAAAAGTACATCAACTTGAACAGGACTATTTGATGCCTCCGGTGAAGTTACATAAAATAAATCAGGATACTCACCAAAAATAAAGCCATCAGAATTTATACCCAGGTTAACTTTTGACTTAACTATTCCATTTGTATCTTCAGGGAACATCCAGGGGACCTCTTCGGTAATAAACCATTCATAACAACCCCCATGAACATTATCAATATGAAGAGATGCCGGTTTTGATTCACCGGAATTCTCCTGAGCCGTGAAAAGGTAACTGTAATTTTCAAAAACAATTTCAGGAGTTTCTATACCCTCAATAACAGTATATTCTACTATTACCGTATCCCACTGAACAACTGAGGTCTGAGCATAAATGTATATTGTATCATACCATACTCCTGCAGAATAATTAAGAAAATTAGAAATTATTGTTACAGGTGATGGTGCTACGCCTGATAGGGCTTCAAGACGGAAAAGATCAGATTCCCATAAGATAGTAAAAGGCATGGGATCATCACCACCAATATTATCAATGATAAACTGGAAATTTGGATCAGGTACCCGGAAGCCGTTAGTACATTCATAAACTGTGATACGTGCGGTATCAGCTGTCACAAACATTTGTGCTGGTTCATCAACGAGATGGAACTGGAAAACCACTGGGAAAGGTGAATTTATTGCTTCGTTTGAATGTACCCATAAAGTATCAAAAAAATCATCCCCGGCCTCACCGCTTGTTAATTTAAATTCAATTTCAACTTCCAGAGGGGCAGCACCAGAATCCGGAGTTATCTGAAATAAACGTACTGATGATTCTTCGATCCAAAAATTCAGAATTCCAGCTCCACCATTGCGGATCAATATTGTTCGAGGTTCAACTGCTAATTTTGCTGTTGGTACTGGTACAAAATTAAAAGCAGAATCAACTTCAATTATCGGTAAATCAGAACCGAC
>DAOWMZ010000343.1 GCA_030642845.1 Candidatus Zixiibacteriota bacterium | reverse complement strand
TAATGCCATAATTTTTGGATTTGAATAATAGATCTCTTTTCTGAAGAAAAAAAGAAATAGGTATAAAGTTGTCAGGCAAATCAACACCAAAAATAATCTTGCAATGGCCGGTAACGAATTAAGGAACCAGCCCTGTTTAGCCGCTTTCTGTTGTTGCATATTGACCATTTCCTGAAGGATGCGTTCCTGTCTTTCATGCACTTTTCTGCCAGAACGAACGATAATATTCCCCTCATCAACTACCTCTTTCACGGATGAGATTTTATTCATCTCCTCATTGAGGCGTGAGTTATATGCCGCCATATTTACACTCAAATTAGGCTGAATAAATGATCGTCCGATCAAATAGTAATATTCAACATCTATTGAATCAACATCATATTTTTTATTAAGAGCAGTTAGAAGTTTAGCGTTAGCCAATACTATATCAAGAAGTTCATCTCGATATGTAATATTCCCATTGCCCTCTTTTCTAATCAAAACATTTTTGTTGCGCATTTCCGGTACAGCATTCAAATGAAGAAGAACTCCAATTTTATATATATCTTTTTTGTAGATTTCCACCAGACTCCGGCGGACTTTGGGCAAATCATCTCTTTTAAGCGATTGATAAATGGCATTTGGGCTTAATAAAGGAAATTTGTTGGTAATAATTTCAACATGTTCACTTTCATTATCAATCCAACCAGAATCCGAAGAAAGAGAATCTACTAATGAAAGAAAATAATTTAGATTTCTGAAAGCCGCCTCTTCAGCTCGAGCATCATTATCGATTATAAAAGGAATTGTCAGCTTAATAAGTTCTTTTTCATCTTCCAATTCACGATCGGTTTTAAAAACCGTAATCGTAAAAGGGGCAATAATGTTATCAAGCGAAATTTCCCCTTTTTGAGGAACATCAAAAGGATCAAAAAGATCCTCGCCCGGATACAAAACACCTATCATCGCCGATGCCACAATCAGCATAATTATTTTAAACATCCGGGATCTTGTGGTATATACTGGTCTCTGGCGGCTCTCGCTTTGAACTTTTAGAAGTCGTTTTATATATCTCTTAATTTTTAAAATAAATGAAAACATATGACGAATCCGTTCGCCTTATTTTTTATATCTTCGTTTCTCGTGAACTTCGTAAGCTCTAATAATACTCTGTACTAATCGATGACGAATGACATCCTTTTCGCTCAAATATATAAATTCAATCCCAGGTACTTTTTTCAATATTTTCTGTACCACTACCAATCCAGAGGTATGTTTTTCATCAAGGTCTATTTGTGTAATATCACCTGTTATTACCGCTTTGGAATTTTCCCCGATACGAGTTAAAAACATTTTCATCTGCGCATTTGTTGTATTCTGGGCTTCATCCAGAACTACAAAAGCATCATTTAGAGTACGTCCGCGCATAAACGCCAGAGGAGCAATTTCAATAATTCCGATCTCAAGCAGTTTGCGAATCTTATCCGGCGGAAGCATATCGTAGAGAGCGTCATACACCGGCCGTAAATAAGGATCTACTTTGGCTCTAATATCACCTGGCAAAAAACCTAATGACTCGCCTGCTTCAACAGCAGGACGAGTAAAAACTATTCTCTGAACTCTGTCGGCTTTCAGATGAGCTACAGCCATAGCCACTGCAAGATAGGTTTTTCCGGTGCCGGCCGGTCCAATTGAAAATACAACATCATAATCTTCGACAGCCTCGACATATTTTGACTGGCCGACAGTTTTGGGCTTTATATCTTTTTTCAAAGAACTGGTCAGCATACTTTTGGTGGAGATATTATTAGCAGGGCCGCAGCCGTTTTCTTTAACCATCGCAATGGCATAATTGAGATATTGCTGCGAAATAAAATCACCCTGTTTGATCCGCTCTACAAGATCTTCAAGAAGCATGACTACATTATCAACCTCATCCGCAGTCCCTTCAATAGTGATCTTCTCGCCCCGGGCTACAATTTTAGTCTCAAAACTTGCTTCTATCAGGCGCAGATAGAGATCATTATGCCCATAAAGTATGCGCTGGTCGATCCCTTCAACGGTAAAGTTGCGAGCTATATGCTCAACATCATTGGTACTCATACCCGGCGTAGTTACGCCTTTGGTTCCTCCTTGAGTTTTAATCCCAGTTCATCCAATTGCACCTCATCAATTTCAGACGGAGAGCCATCCATCAATGATAATGCATTAGTTGTCTTGGGAAAAGCAATAACATCCCTTATTGAATCAGTATTTGTCATCATAGCCACTAACCTGTCCAGACCGACTGCAACCCCGGCATGAGGCGGAGCACCATATTCAAGTGCTCTTAACAGGAAACCGAACATCCGGTTAGCTCTCTCTTTATTAATACCCAGAATTTCCAAAACCTTTTCCTGAAGATCACGACGGTTTATTCTCTGACCGCCCGAAGCCATCTCCCAGCCATTCAATACTAAATCATACTGCATCGCTCTGACGCGCCGCCAGGGATGGTTGAGGTCACCTCGTGACAAATTAGAGTTAAAACCCTCTTCAATTAGTGATAAATCTTCTTCCATAGGATGTGAAACGATGTTATGAGCCGCTTGTAATGTATCCGAATCTTCATTGTATTCGAACAACGGAAATTCAGTTACCCATAAAAACTGCCATTGCGATTTATCAATCAGGTCATGTACTTTACCTAAATGCAGTCTAATTTGACCCAAGATAGTTTCGGTTTTTAACATCTTATCGGATATGATTAATAGTGCATCTCCGGATTCAGTACCGGAAACTTCACAAAGCTTATCTTTTAATTCTTCACCTAAGAATTTCAATATCGGCGATTTATCACCGGCTTCGGCTCTAAGGATATAAGCCAATCCACCGGCACCGTTCTCTTTTGCAATTTCAGTTAAGCCATCAATCTGTTTG
>DAOWMZ010000313.1 GCA_030642845.1 Candidatus Zixiibacteriota bacterium | reverse complement strand
TGAGCCGGGCGGGCTGTTCCGGCAATCTGGATAGCTCCGACCGAATTTCCTGTCTCAGCTAAAATCAACGATTCGGCAAAAAATGCTCCCAATAAAAATACTGTAGCCGGTTTTTCACGAACCATAATCCCGTCAACAGCGGCTACATAACCAAACTGTTCATCAGTCACATATTCCACCATATCATCACTATATTTATCAGGACGACCGGCTGTTTGATATGCTGCCTTGATTGTTTCACGAGCAGCGGTCATTACCAGAGAACGTGAAACAGGCATCCTTATTTCTGTATCATAATCAGCTATCTGACGCGATACATGCCCAAGAATAGTTATTCCAGCCAATGTTTGAACATCATCCATATCCAGAATACCGGGAATAAATAATATAGGCCGTCCCATTTCTGTTGCACGACCGATGGCATCTTCGACAGCTTCAAGACCAGCAATTTTGCGAACAAAAAGCTTTTTCCCGCGACGGGCTAATTCAATATATACAATCACAGCTCCGCCGATTATCAGAGCTATTAAAAAAAGAAACTTCCTGTTAAAATTAATCCACTCTCTTTGCGGAGATACGGGAGCACTTATAGTTGATTGAGCAGTGAAATTTTCTGAAAAAGCCTCGATAAAATAACTATATTGATTATCCCGTTCAAGATTTTCATCAAGATGTGAATTGGCTTTAGGTAATAAATCAGCTATGACTTCAGGATCACCCTCATTGACAGAGCGATACAAACGATAACCCAAAACTTTTCCATCGGTAAGCTGGTCATCAATTGAAGGAACCCAGGAAAGTACTAAACGCTCCCCATCGTCATATTTAAAGTCTTCAACCAACAAAGAAGTAACTGGAGCTATTTTGATCAATTCCGAATCAGGGACAGCAAAACTATTATTATTTTTTTCATCAACTTGCGCATATAGATTTGAATTACACAGGATAATAAATAGAAAAATTGTGGAAATGATATTATTATAGACCGAAGATGTAAATCTACGGTGGTACACTAGTTAATCAACCCCAGCCAGTCACCAAACAGGAAGTCGATACGACCGATCAGCAATGACATACGACTCATAACAGTATAACCAAAGGAAGCACCAAAAGTGACCATAATCACCCATATGCCAATCTTAGCAGTGACACCAAACGCTCCTTTGTGCTCTTTGGAAAAGAAAAAATAGACCAGACCGGTAAAAGTACCAATAAGAATTACCAGATTGCCTACTATTTCATAAGCAGATAAGTCAAAATTAGGGCCAAACAGAGGCATAATTGTCCCCTGCACCTGACGCATCATATTGGATGAAAAATAATTTATCAGATATAAACCGGAAGTACAACCGACAATAAAAGCCAACGGCCATCTTGAGATCCAGCCTACTTTTGGAACCAGACGCATCAGCATCAAAAAACCGAGAACTGCACCTACTATTAACCAATAATCAGGATCGTTGCCGCTCTCTTCGCTTGGGAAAATTCCTGTCCAGAACTTACCGTAGATATTATCCCAAAATAGAACGACAAACCAATATCCTGCTGAAATTCCAACAAATATCGCTTCACTTAATTTATACCAGGCATTATCCTTGTACAAAAAGGATACGATCCCCAACGTAAGAAAAGCGCCTAACCAAAGAGCTACATGTTCCATAATTTACCGGTCTTTAACATCCAGTTTCTTTTTACGGCCGCCTATAAAGAAAGCGACATTACCAATAATAATAAACGCAATCACCACCATATGGGCGAATGTCTGCGAAAGCATAAATTTCGTTCCCTTACCTGTGATATTAACCACTTTTTCAAATGCTGCCGCACTATTCATCCCGCCTAAAAGACCTTCTAATTGTCCGGCATTCAGATAAGTGTACATCATCGGAGCCTGGACTGCCGTATTACCGGCTCCCATCCAAAGGCCATAGCGGTCAACGGCAACCTGAACCCATTCCTGAGTTCCAGGATAACCGGCTGAAAGATTAAAGGAATAATCTATATTGGAAAAATTCTTAACATTCTTAACAAGAGGAATATCATCATAAGGTCTTCCGGAATAATCAGTCTGGAACATCGATCTGAAATCGGTACCCATTCTCTGAATTACAAATTCATTTCCGGTCTGGAAACCGAGATTGACATAATCCACCCCGTATTCAAGATTCTTAGCTTTTACATCCTCATTTTGTAGAGCTACTTCGATGGCAAGGTTAGCCTGTTGCGGCCCCTGTGGCCATAGACCCATAATAATTATGCTGATATCATTGGCTAAACAATAAGTAAGAAAAGCTTCGGCCATTGGTTGTAATTCCGGAGCGGAGGGAGGATCGTAATCAAATGACATTAATACTTTTGATCCCGGTTGAAGCGTACGCAAGGCATCATAGACCTGCTGAACTTCGGGAGAAACGCGGATTTTCTGCGAGATGTTCATAAAGAACGGTACTACGACAGCAATAGCGACAAAAACAAATACGGTACGACGGTCAATCAGCTTACCCTGAATGGTTCTGAATAAAACATACAGCAAAGCCAGGACTATGACTACAACAACAATTGTTGAAACCATAGGTGAAAACTGAACAACTCCAAACCAGCCCAATACTTTCCCCATATATACTATTACACTGAATATGAGGATAATCCCAACTGTTAGTAATTCCTTGGCACGAGTACTCATCTTAGTCTCCACCTCCAAGATGGGCGCGTTCAATACCCAGAATAATACGCAGCGATGTTGACACTAATCCCAGTGCAATTCCTATCATAATAGCTCTTTGTCCGGCTGTTTGCGGGAAAGTCATAATCCAATTGGCTACTTGTGACAGTTGATAATCTTCAGGAAGGAAAAATGTAATACTATCACCAACTGGCACTCTTCCGATCATCACCAAAAATCCAGCAGCTAATAATAATGTTGATTCAAGGTTTCTGGCTCGGAAAGCTCGGTATGATGCCGAGGCGACAAAGAAAGCCAGAATAGCAAACATAGTGGCCGATAACGGAGTATATACAAATTCGTAAAGCCATGTAAATTTAGTGCCTGCTTCGCGGAAAGCTGCCCCTTCATAAAAACCAATAACAGTAATCACAATAAAAGAGACAATAACAACAACCGCATAACCCCAGTCTGTTTTTTTTCTGGAAATTTTCTGCAAGGATATTTTCAACAGATTTAGCGCACCCAGCCATATTGCAAAAGCTGCAACTATAGAGAACCAGTCCGAGAACCAGTTACTGAGCTGGCTAAATGGCCAGT
>DAOWMZ010000243.1 GCA_030642845.1 Candidatus Zixiibacteriota bacterium | reverse complement strand
TGTTTTTTTTAGAATCTTTTCAAAAAGAGGTCCGCCGGTAACGAGAGATTCTTTATTAGCCAGTGCCAAGTCAATTCCATTTTCAACAGTCGCTAAAGAAGCCAGAAGGCCTGCTGAGCCTACCACTGCATTTACCACCAGATCGTTCTCTTCAAGTTTCGCCAGTTTTACAAGTTCATCTTCGCCATAAAGAAATGTTCCTGAATAACTATCGAGTTTTGTTTCGAGTTCTTCTTTTTTACTTGAGTCAACCAGGCAAAGATATTTGGGCTGAAATTTACGGCATTGTTCGGCCAATAAGTCAACATTTGAAAAAGCAGCTAAAGCAATGACATTAAAGAATCCCGGATGTTTGGTGATAACATCGAGAGTTGATCGGCCAATTGAACCTGTAGAGCCTAATATGCTTATGTTCTTAGTTTTCATATTCCAAATATATTAACGAAACTTAATAACTTCTGTTCCAAATAAAGATAAACAACCTGATTTCCTACAAAAAAAGGCGGGATTTTAACCCCGCCATATTTATCTCAATGAAATAATTTGTGGGCGGCACACGCTTGGTACTCATAATAGAACAGCTATCTTAATCGCGTAGTGGGCGGCCTTGTGTCGCCCTATGTATTGTTCGTTCAACGGCGGAGATAAACCCCACCTCTACGCGCTGATATGTTTTCTAACATTTACTAATACATCTGTCAGCCACGAGAACAGATTATTTTATTGGGTTTCCCGCTGCATCGGAAATAAAAACTTTTTCCATAATTACATTTTTAACCGGTGTCGATTTGGAAGGACCACCCACTTCAACATTTTCAATCTCATGTAAGACTTTAAAGCCCTTCAAAAGTTGTCCAAAAACAGTATAACCTTTGTCAAGATGAGCCGTTCTGGTTAAACAGATGAAGAATTGGCAGGATGCAGAGTTGGGACTTTTTGAGCGAGCCATCGAGAGAGTACCTTCAACATGAGGTTCATCGGAGAATTCTGCAGGAAGGAAGTATCCAGCATTACCAGTACCGTTTCCTTTAGGATCTCCACCCTGAATCATGAAATTTCTAATTACACGATGGAATATAAGGTCATCGTAGAAGCCATCGTTAGTACGGGCAACAAATGAATCGGCATGAGCCGGAGCAACATCATGCCAGAGTTCGAGTGTCATATCACCATAATTGGTGCTGATTGTTACGATTGGGTTATCTTTATTGCGTATCGGATGGCTGGCTTCAGCCGCCATTTCTTTATCGGTTTCTTCTGCCATTATTGAATCCCCAGTTGTAGTTTTGATTTCTTCGACAGCAGTATTCTTATCACCGGCATCGGCATTATTATTGCCACAACCCGCTGTTCCAATAAAAATTACAACTGCCAGAATTAGTAACATCGTAAAAAGTCTCATTCTCTTCTCCTAATAATATTAAATAATTTCTGGGGCGAATATAGGCCAACTCGGAAGAACTGTCAACAGACAAAGTCTGATTATACAGGCATTGCCTGTTATATGATTTAAAAAACAGATATTGTCAGATCTGTGGTTCTATAAAATGGATTTCTTCGATAAGCGTATCAGCCATACCGATTTGCCAGTGGCAATAGAATGCCGCAGGCAGAGATATGTATTTAACAACTGTTGCAGGACGTGGGTTTTCATGAAATATTTCATCAGGAGTACCATAGGCAGTTCTTAATTCATCGAGAGTTGATCCAATTCCTATTGGTGGTGTAGTGTTGGTTTTTGTATCATATATGGAATTGACAATAACTCCATAAACGCTGGAAGTGTCATAAACTGTTTGATCAAGATCGAGATCATATAACATCACCACAACTCCCAGAGTGTCTTCATAATTGGCATATATTATTGGATGATCCTGGAAAATATCAACAGAAGGAGCATCGCCAAGATAATTTTTCACATCAGAATATCTATCAGTCAAGAGGATATAGCTTCCCTGTCCCCCTCCACCGGGAATAAGAGCATCGGCCCTGATATAAATTTCCACTCTCAAAGTATCATCTGCCTGCAAAAGAATACGAGCAGTTGATTCAGAGCCGGAAAAACCAAATGTTAATTCTGCGATACCGGTGATGGAATCAGTCATTATACTTCTTGGAATTGTGCCATCGCCATCAAATTGATGAACCTGAATTTGCTTATCAGGGATATAATTGCCCTGACCATCCGTTACGGCAAATTGCAGTTTCTTATCAAGGACATTACTTCCCATTGTACCTTTGTAATAAACTCCATTTAAAGCAATAATCTTATTTGCATTAATAACAGGGTCATTACCTTTATCATCTCCATCGCATCCGATAATCAATGCTACAGTGGATAAAGAAACCATTAATAATAATCTAATTCCTATTTTCATTTACTCCCTCATATATTAAAGAAAAGTGACAAGGTCACCTATCTGAAGAAATATCTAAGACCGACACCAATATTAAGATATTTTGGCCTGTTATCGGATGCTACTAAATTATAATTGTTCATCGAAGCCAGAGTTACATATGATCTTTTTTTCGGAGCTTGAAATAACTTCAAATCAAAACCGAGATTAAGGCTGAATGCGAATTTTAGTTCTGAATCATTATCAAATCCACGCTGTGAATAGGAAGTAAACCCACCCTGTACACCAGCCCCCACATATGGCGACCATGGATCCTCAACCAAATCCAACAAGTAGTAGTTTGCGTTAAACTCAATATCATATTGCCTTAGCTTAAACTCACCCTGATCAAGAATCCAGTCCTGAATATTATGTTCTGTAAATCTGAAACCAATCATGTACAATACATGCCGGCTATACAGGGTACCATAATCAATGCCCAAAAAGTATGTAGGATTATAAATTGAATCTGCATCCAGAGTTGCTAATTGATTAATACTTAATTCAATCGGGATAGGTCCAACATGATCATATTCCCCATGCGGGTCAGCATATCCGCCATAAATATTCAGCATATTGTAGCGGCTGGCCACTCTTTTAATGGCAGCATCTGACGATGAAGCAACAGAACTAATAATAGCAGCTATTACTATGAAAATGACGATAAGTTTTCGCATAGTTTATAAACATCTCCTTGGTTCATATGTTGAAAGTAATATTCACAAAAATCATCCTTTGTACAAGGATTTAATCCGATTTGTAAAACAGGACTATTTTAATATTCTACACTCTTATCGACTATATGACCACAAAATTTTATTAAAAACCGATCAGATATATATATTTAAGTATTGCCATTAAAAATAGAGGGCTTATATTTGCCCTGATTTTCAGTCAGTTAATTTTAAACTGATTGAATTTATAAAATATATTTGATGCATAAAAAGGAAAGATAAATGCAAACCACAAAAATTATTGTTATCGGTGCCGGTGTCATGGGACAAGGGTTGGCCGAGGCAATCGCCAGTGAAGGGAACGAAGTTACCCTCCTTGATAAAACAACCCGTTTGGCTGAAAAAGGGAAAAAGGGCATTGCTGAGTCAATAAATCGGGAAATTGAAAAGTGGGGACTTACCGAGTCAGAAAAAAAAGCTATTCTCGCTCGAATATTTCCTTCATCAGATTTAACTATAGCTGATGAGGCTGAAATTGTAATTGAAGCAATACCCGACAGGCTCAATGTAAAAAGAGATTTATTTGAGAAGTTAGATTTGATTTGCCAAGAAAATTGTCTTTTGATCACAAATACCGGTACTCTTTCTATTTCCGAAATAGCCAACGTGACCGATCGTCCCCGTAAAATAATAGGAATGCACTTTTTAAATCCAGTTACAAAAATTCCATTGGTAGAAATTGTTAAGGGCCTTAAGACGGATGAAGAAACTTTCCAAAAAGCGGTTGAGTTTGCCCGTTTGCTCAATAAGGAATATATCACTGTAAATGAATATCCAGGATATGTAACCACCCGTATCATTGTTCCCTTATTAAATGAAGCCATGCATGTTCTGATGGAGGGTGTAGCCTCTGCTGAAGATATCGATCGGGCTATGAAACTGGGTTTTGGTTTTAATGTTGGGCCACTTACTCTTGCTGACATGATGGGTTTGGATGTTGTCATGTCATGGATGGAAAACCTTCTTGGTGAGTTATCTGAACATAAATATAATCCCTGTCCCCTGCTTCGAAAAATGGTTCGAGCTAATCGTCTCGGCGTAAAAACCGGCAAGGGATTTTTCGTATACGACGAAGAAGGAAATAAAATTAAGAATCAAACTATTAGTATTAAT
>DAOWMZ010000352.1 GCA_030642845.1 Candidatus Zixiibacteriota bacterium | reverse complement strand
CACCTTGAAGGCCAATTCCTTGAAGATTATGCTTACTATATAAGAGGGCTTCTTGACCTGGCTCAGACCGATCATAACAATAATGAAAAGTGGATAGGTTTTGCTTCAGAGTTAGCATTAAATAGTATTGATTATTTCATGGATGAGGGTGGGACTCTCTTCTTAAGGCCATCCGGACAATCTGATCTGATAATACGCCCCAAAGATGAAACCGATGGAGCTATTCCTTCTCCCGGATCAATGCTTATTGGATCATTACTCAAACTCAATAGAATTACAGGAGAAATAAGATTTCTGGATGCAGCCGAAAAAGGTCTAAGAAGCTTAGCCTCTGTTATTGAAAAATATCCGAGTTCAATGACTGCGGCACTATCTGCATTGGATTATTATCTTAATGATAAAATTGAAATAATTATTGTCGGTAATATTAATAAGTCTGCTGGCTTTGTCAGTGAGATTAACAACCGCTTCATACCAGATATGATTTTGGCCGTTAGCAATAATGGCAATTCAAATATTCCCCTGTTTGAGGGTCGTTCAAGCGATAATGGCAAAGTTAAAGCCTATGTCTGTCATAATTCTGCCTGCAATCTTCCGGTTTCGAGTGTCGAAGATTTGAAAAAGCAACTGGACGAGATATGATCTCTTTTATATGTTCCGCTAAGTGATTTAATAATTAAGGAGTTTACTGCTATGATGTCAATTACGATGGACTGGAAAGGGAAAATGAAATTTGAAGGAATCAGTAAATTTGGACATAAAATTATAGCTGACGGTCCCAAAGGGTTTGGCGGCGAAGAGTCTGGATATAAACCGACCGAACTTTTGCTCTATAGCATTGCCGGATGTACCGGAATTGATGTGGTCAGAATTATGGAGCGGATGAAACAGAAACTAACTGATCTTTCAATCGAAGTAATCGCTCACCAACAAGATGAATACCCCAAGTTTTTTCATTCTTTTGAAATTAAATATTATGCCAAAGGCGAGGATATTGATGAATCCAAATTAGCCGAGGCAATCAAGATTTCTCATTCCAAGTTTTGTTCTGTAAGCCAGACAATGGAAGAAAGAGCAAAAGTTACCAGCAGCTATGAAATATTACCATAAATCTTGAATCATTTTCAGACGCTGCCTGTCCAATAAATAAAAAAGGAATAAAAAGATGCTGGAAAATTTCATTTATGAATTAAAATCTGACAAGCCATTTGATACGATAGTAGAAAATATTGAAACCCAAGTCGCTGAACATAAATTCCGGGTTTTAGCTGTACATAATGTACAGGAAACACTGGCTGAAAAAGGACTCGAACGCGGTCCGTTGAAAATTATAGAAATCTGCAATGCCGGATTTGCCCATAAGGCTCTTCAGAAAGATCCCCGGGTGGCGTTGTTGATGCCTTGCAAATATGCAGTTTATACTGAAGAAGATAAGACAGTAGTGAAACTACTAAGCCCGACTATGATTTCGCAGTTTCTGCCTGAAGCCGGATTAGACGAGCTGGCGGGTGATGTCGATAAAACTATGAAAAACATCCTCGATGCAAGCATCATGGAAGACTCGGTATAATACAAGAGGATACAATGAAATGAAAAAATTTCTCAACAAAAGGACTCTCGGCTTCACTTTATTTGGCGGGGGTCTTGGATTTTGCCTCTTTCTTGTATATATTAGTTTTGGTTCGACCTGACCGCTGATGTGCAATCCCTACCTCCCGACAGCAGTAGGGGCAGTGACCGGTGCGGTCATGTCAGTAAGCGAAGCAGCATAGTTGCTTTTATTAGTTAAGAGATTATTTTATAATTTCTTTAATTCTATCAGGGGATAAAGAAGTGCCGTTATTTAAATTTCAGTGTTTGGCTTGTAATAAGATTTTTGAAGAGCTTGTTCTCAGCAGTTCTGAAGAAGTGTCCTGTCCGGAATGTAAATCTGATAAAACTCTAAAAATGGTATCATTAATTTCCGCAAAAGGGATTTCATCCGGTTGCGGATCATCATGCGTTCCCTCAAAGTGCAGCAGTGCCAAATTCGGCTGAGGATGAGTGACATAGCCATAGTTTGTGGCTTCTTTGTTTTCAATTAAATTGATCAAGATATAATACTGCTAAGAATTCTTATTATCTCCCTAATTTTACAATTGCTATTAGGACTTCCGATGATCCTACCACGCGACTTCTGTGTCCTTTTCCTGATGTATCCTCGACCAATACAATACTACTCACTCCGAATCGGCGAATCTCACCATCAGATGTTTCAGCTTCAATTTCGCCTGAGAGGTAGAAATGAAGCTGATGATAAGGTGCCGGATGCCAATCACCATGCCACCCGGGTTTAGCTCTGAGAATAGAACAATGTTCCGCCTGTCCAAATGCCAATATGTCCAGTGGTGGCGCCGGTGGGGCAAAGTCAACAGGCTGGAACTGAACCTCCAAGTCTTCGAAATGCGATTCACCGTTTTCATCTGAGTATAGTCTAGTATACTTCACGACTGGACTCAAGGTGTCTCTTTGGTCTGATCCGGTGCTGGCGGTGGAAACAGACCGAGCTGTTCCAAAATTGCCACGTTGTCCCACGTAACCCAGGTCTCGACAATCTTGCCGTCTTTCAGACGATGAAATCCAATAGTTTCTGATTCCATTCTTTTTCCCGTTGCTTGAATATCACCCATTGGAGCTTCATGCGTTCCTGCAAAGGTTATATAAACGGCGACCAGATCTCCCTCGGCAACCATCAT
>DAOWMZ010000175.1 GCA_030642845.1 Candidatus Zixiibacteriota bacterium | reverse complement strand
GATCCACTGATGGGTCTGGAAATAGCTCAAACAATGTATTCATGGAATTACTGTTATAATGAAGATTTCATGTTTGTGGTAATGGATATTACCAATACCTCTGATGTTGACTATTCCAATTTTGCTTTTGGTTTATACATTGATATTGACGTGGGTGGTGATGACGGACAGGGTGGAAACGGTCGCCTGGAAGATATGGTCGCTTTTGATTCTCTGGAAAACTTAGCCTGGACCTATGATATTCTGGGTTGGGATCCGGGATGGGGTCGTAATGTTCCGACAGGTATTTGTGGCACCAAACTGTTAGAAACTCCGGATAATATCGGCATGACTGCATTTCGTACCGGCTCATGGGATTTTTTACCGGATAATGATCCGGGTAAATTAGAAATGATTGCATCGAACCAGTTCGATGAATCATTACCGCCAACTGACCAGTATTATCTACAGTGCACCAACGGCATAGACTTAACTGCAGGAAAAACTGTCCGTGTTGTATATGCTATTATTGCTGGTGCTGACGAAGAAGATTTCCGGGCAAATGCACAGATGGCTCAGGAATTGTATGATAATAATTTTATCGGACCGGAACCGCCAACCACGCCTTCTCTCATTGTAAGACATGGCAGTCAAAAAGCTTATTTAAGCTGGAATGACACCTCTGAAGTATGTCTCGATCCAATGTCCGGTGAAAATGATTTTGTTGGCTATAAATTATATCGAAGTGAAAACCAAGGTAAAACCTGGGGTATAGTTGATTACCAGACTGGTAATAACTGTATGACCATCGATTATGGTCCGATTGCCCAATTCACTGTGAGTAGTCCGGGTGATCCGATACCGCACTCATTTATTGACACCGGTCTTTATAATGGTGTTGAGTATTGGTACTGCATCGCTGCATTTGATGGAGGTGATACTATTGTTGGTATTGATCCTCTTCAGTCAGGATTTGGTATTGCCGGTGAAGTTACTAATGTAGTTAAAACTACACCAACACCAAACCCGGCTGGTTATTATGATGCTGCCGGTACTGTAACTCATGAATATTATGGTACTGCTGATCAATCAGAGGGTGATGTTATCCCGATAATCTTTGATCCCGATGAATTACAGGGAGCTGACTACAAAGTT
The DNA here is from genome assembly GCA_030642845.1 of Candidatus Zixiibacteriota bacterium. Lineage (GTDB taxonomy): Bacteria > Zixibacteria > MSB-5A5 > GN15 > FEB-12 > DAOWMZ01. The sequence goes on along the minus strand of DAOWMZ010000175.1, from coordinate 4,126 downwards.
GTTTTTGAAGACACTCCCTCCAGGACTTATTGGCACCTGATTAATGTAACCACAGGTGACACAATTCTGGCGAATCAAACTCAAATAAATCTTGTAGATCATGGCGAGTATGAAGTTGCTGAGGGATTAAGAGTCGTGGTTAATGATGGTGATTTGATGCCGGCCAGCAATGGCCAGAGTGCATTCGGAGGAACGGATACAACATTCTATATGGAAGTATTCTATGGTCCTGCTTTACCGACTCTAACCGGTGATCCAAATGATGCCTTCGGCTATGAACAGTATCGAAATGATTATGAAATCAGATACACTACTGATTCAACGAGAGCTACCTGGGTCCTTGATGGATTTTATGGGACTGATTCTCCGATTATGGTTCCCTATGAAGCATGGAATACAACAACTAATGAACAGGTTTCATTAGCAATCTATGATTTCGATCAAAACTTCGTTTGGGATGGATATGATCTTTTGACTATTGTTGATTATCCTTATGATGGATCGCAATCGGTCACTGATTTTGCTTTCCCATACTATTATGGATGGATGTTCGGATTTGATTATACTCTTCCGGATCATGCCGAAGGGGATGTCTTCAGTCTTGAAGGAGCCCCTTTGAATGGTCCCGATGATGAGTTTGTTTTCAAAGCTGATGGAATAAATATGGCTGCTGCCAGTGCCGGTTTAAAAAATATCAAAGTAGTGCCTAATCCATACTTCGCCCAATATCATCCTTTGGTGGAAACTACCGTGGGTGAATCAGTGATTTATTTCCAGAATATTCCGGATGAGTGTACTATCAGGATTTATACTTTAGCCGGTGATCTGGTACAGACAATTAACCATACCAGTGGTGACGGGGCAGCCCGATGGAATCTGTTGTCGAAAAACAGACAACAAATAGCCGCTGGAATTTACTTATATCATGTGGAATCGACCTACGGTGAACACCTTGGTCGCTTTGCCATCATCAAATAAGGGAAGGTAGAGATTATGAAAAAATTAACAACTCTTGCCATACTCCTGCTTCTGGTGGTCGGCAGTGTCCATGCCGAATTTGCCAAAGTTGGTTCAGCTGGAGCTCAATTCCTCAAAGTAGGAGTTGGTCCGAGGTATGAAGCTATGGGGAACGCCGCTGTAGCTATGGTCGATGACATTTACGCTGCCTATTGGAATCCGGCTGGTCTTGCGGAAATTGAAAATGCCGCAATCGGTTTTACCAATGTGGATTATGCGTTAGATATTAGCCTTAATTATTTTGCCATTGGTAAATATTTTGAGGATGTGGGAACTTTTGCCCTTTCTGCAACAGTTCTCTCTATGGGTGATCAGGAGATTACCACTTTAGATTATCAGGATGGCAACGGTGATTATTTTACTGCAGCATCCTATACTATAGGTGTTTCATACGCCCGTCAGTTTACTAACCGATTCTCATTCGGAGGAACGATTAAATATATCGGCGAGCGCATCCACAATACCAATGCCAATGGCTTTGCTCTTGATTTTGGTACTCTTCTTTATACCGGCTATAAATCATTACGGCTCGGTATGTCGATAAGCAATCTGGGTTCCGAGATGAAATTCAGCGGAACCGATCTTGATGTCAATTATGATGGTCTTTTAGGTGAAGGAGGCAATGAGGGAATAGGGGCGGAATTAAAAACCTCTTCCTACAGTCTGCCAATGATATTCAGGGTCGGGATGGCCTATGATATTGATATGGGACCAAAATCTATATTGGCTATTTCCAGTGAACTCAAACACCCCAATGATAACATCCAACAGGGATCTATCGGGGCCGAGTTCGCCTATGCTCAGAAATTCTTCCTCAGGGCTGGTTATAAACTGAATTATGATGAAGAGACTCTCAGTCTGGGTGGTGGTATAAAAACCGCTATCTCCAGCACAACCAGAATGTTTATTGATTATTCCTGGCAGGATTTTGGACGCCTTTCAAATACTCAGAGATTTTCTTTAGGCTTTACGTTCTAAATGAGAATATAAGATAAAAAAGCCCCCATTATTGGGGGTTTTTTTTTGGATCAAGCTGGACAAGATGAGTATAATAAACATATATTCAGATATTTGGAAAATGAGTAAGGAGATAATTAATGAAAGTGCATTCCAGTATCGGTAAAACAATTACCAATTGTTTAATTTTACTAGTCCTTTTATTTGTCAATAACGGGTATTCCCAGTCAAGCGGGAAAGAAGCTACCGAAACATTAGCCTATTATTTTGATCTGCTGGTATCGGGGAATCTGGAATCGGCCAAAGGACTATGGACTGATCCAATTATTGAAAGATCATCAAGATTCGGGATAAATTATGAAGATATCCCTATGAAACTTGATTGTGCTTCTCCGGTAGTCAGAAATCTGCCGGTTATGCGTGATTTTCTTTTTAAACCTGCCCGCCAGGTGACAGTGCTGGGAAATGGAAGCTATTTCAAAATTGAATATTCCGCTCTGGTAAAGGGAGAACAAATCACTCATTTTTATTATGCTTATTTTGATGGAGAGTATTACTGGCTGACCCATCCCCAGGAATATTATGCCAAAGACTGGCCTGTTAAAGAGACGAAATATTTCAGAGTCCATTTTCACCCCGATCGGGAAGATTATCTGAATCCTTTAATCCTTTCAGAAGCGGATAATTTTATTGAAACCACATCCAAAAAACTTGGATTAAAAAAATCAGATCTGAAAATAATCGAAGAGAAGAAAATCGAATATTATTACTGCCCCAATGATAAAACTGTCGAGAATATTTCCGGTTATAAAGTAAAAGGGTTTTTCGATCTTCCTACCAACGATATCATAAGCGCATTTTTCCCGCATTTTCATGAGATTTCTCACCTGTTGATAAATCTACGACTGCGTAATCTTCCTCTTTATTCTCTGCCAATTATAAGAGAGGGGAGTGCTGTTTATTTGGGCGGCCGATGGGGGAAATCTTTGGATGTGCTGAATTATCTCGGTAATTTTCTGTATGACCAAAAATTTATTGAATTGGATTCTATCACTACTATGGAACGATTCGAAAAACATGCTACTGCTGATATGGCGTATCCGATATCGGGAATGTTCTGTTCTTATGTAATAGACAAAATCGGAATTAATAAATTTATGGATCTTTATTTGCAACTTTCAGGAAATTATAACAGCCTCTATTCTATGAAACCATCTGATGTGGAAAAAGTTTTTACTGATGCTCTTGGTATGGCTGACTGGATGATTGTTCAGGAAGAATTTGGAAATTATACTAATGATATCGGAAATATTAATACTCCATTCAAACCGGGAATTAATGAGAATGGTAAATTACTGTTTGAAAATAACCGGGTTAAAGTGACTGAAAAAGATAACTGGCTCTCATTTAGAATTACCTGTGCGACTGATTCGATTCCTCAGGGGACTTTTCTATTTGGTAAAGATGAAGAATTAACCGGATCGAAATCACTTCTTTTTGAAGAACAGCATGATGATAATTTAACTATGGATGGTTTTCGTTATGGTGTTGTTTTTGATATGAACGAGGCCGGTCTTTATGATTACGCCACTCATCAGTTATTAGGCAAGTATATTTACGGCCTGACTCCTTCTAATGACTACCAGACAATAGATAATAATACCATATCGCTGAAATTTGACAAAAGACTCTGCGGGGATATTCGTCCTTCAGCGGAAGATTATATACTTTATTTAAAGTAAAGATCATAAGGTACGGATGCAGACACTTCTAATTACTATAATTGCAATTGTTGCAGTTTTATTGATAGCTGCAATTGTGCTTATGATATTAATGTTGAAGCGTCTGAAGCAGCCTGCCAACGAGGACCAGCTGTTAAGAAGTATTGAATCAATCAAAGCCGAATTGATAAGCAAACAGATGGATGGTTTGATATCACTTCGAGAGTCGCTCGATATTACCGGCAAGCTGGTTCACGACCGATTAGCCGAGGGGAGCAGTTCTATTGATAACCGCTTGAAAGTCTTTGGCGAGATAGAACAAAAGCTGGGTCAGCTTGAACAACAGACTCAATCACTGGAAAAGATTGGACAGAATATCCAAAGCCTTTCGGAATTGCTGAAACCACCGAAAGTAAGAGGTATTTTAGGGG
>DAOWMZ010000330.1 GCA_030642845.1 Candidatus Zixiibacteriota bacterium | reverse complement strand
GTTCATTACAGATGAAACGCTATGATATTAATTATAATAGATAGTTATTCGTCTTCAGGATCGATAAAATTCGAATCAACTGCCTCATTTAATGAGTCAATTGGACTAAAATACTCTTCTTCATACATATCTTCATTGAAACCGGGCATCATTATCGGTTGAATAATTAGCGGTACAATTTGATCATTCCGGAAAATCTGGAGTGTTGCTCCACCCTGTTCAAATGTTTCAAAAATCTTTTCAATCAATACCTTATGGTTTCTGACCCGAGCTCCATTGACTGTCCGAATCAGATCACCGGTTTTCAATCCGCAGGCATATCCCAATCTGTAAATATCGATGGAATCAACAACGAGATAACCGTTGTTGTCAATATTAACCGAGAATCCGAACTGACCTTTAAGCGGAACTCCTTCTATAAATGCTCGATTGTAATTGATTGGCGGTTCTTCTTTTTTTGGTGGGCGTGTAATAGCTACTAATCTGGAATTATACGGTTCGATCTCCAGCCAATAAGCCAAAGTTTGAGTTGGAGAAAGTATCCATTGGTTGATAATATTTCTCTCAAGAATTTCTTTCCCGGGAAAATGCTGTTCCCACCAAGCCGATTCAAAAGCATCCTGAGTGGAGTCAATCCCAAGTATGCTGTAACTTGTTGACAGAGCTAGAAGCATGGCAAGATTATCTCTGCGATAGGAACTATGACGCATCAGGGGATGATGAATAATATCCCATTCACTTTGATAGTCCGATGAGACTCTTTGGGTCAACATGCGCTGTGCTAATTCATAAATAATGACCAGTTTCATGCTGTTGCCGGATGGGGCTGCTTTGGAATATCCTCTCTGTCTTGTCCCTCCAAGAGCAATTATCAACGGATCGGAATTTCCAAAAGTTGGAAAGTAACGCATTAAATTTATTTTAAGCTCAGTCTCTTCCCAGTAAAATCCGGACAATTCGCAGAGAATATGCAGAACAGTATCTCCCTTTTCATTAATAAAAGCAGTGATACTGCTGTCGTTTTCGCGAACCCAGCGCATATCGGCGGTAACCGAATTATGAATATAGAATTCCGGATAGAGATTTTTCTGAAGGACCACCGGGTTATTATTAATAATCAGGCTCGGAATAAAATTGTCGTAAGAATAGATGGAATAATAGGTATCCTGAGCCCTGGCATTGCCAGCCCATAATAAAATGAATATAATTAAAAAATATTTTTTCATAGGTTGATAATATGGGTCAGATTTTTTTTTAATGCAACATCAATATCAGGCTTAGCCTGTTTTATTAAAATCATGAAAATCAGTTTGTTTAAGCAAGAATCATAATTAAAGTATTTTGATTAAAAGTGAAATTTCTCAGGCTTAGCCAGTTCTATTTATGGCGTGGCAGATTGAACCGGAGCTGATGGTGCTCCCTGTGGTTCAACCAGTCTTATATAAAATATTGTGTACATTGCTTCAAATGCCGTTCCAAGAAAGCCGCTTATTGGAAGCATTATAATCAATAGAATGGGTAACCCAACAGCAAGAGCTATTATCAGGCCGATTGTTGATGCCGAAGCAACTAAGATAAATGGAATTGACATAATTCCAAAAACAACCATCATGCAAGAGCGATTCCAATTGTTAAAGCTAAATAAAGTAAAAAGATAACAAGGCTGTGGATTTTATTTTTCCAGAAAAGATCATATCCTTCCTCGAGAGCATCGATAACCCCGATATTTCTGATAACTATCGCTCTTTCGGCCAGAGTAGAAATTGTCGATAAGGCAAAAATAAAGAAAAAGAAAGCCGGAAATATTACAATGAGAGATAAAAATCCCAGAGGAACACTAATAATGAATAATAGTACTACCGGTCCAATCAGAGCGAAACTGCCAACAATCCCTGCCATTATTACCAGTATATTTATCCCGATATAACGCCAGAAAAAACCAATTCCTGCTGAGAAAGAATCACGCAATCGGTAAACTCCACCTCGAGTCAGGCGGTTGACTCCATCAATAAGAGCCGGAGTACAAATACAATGAAGAATTATAAAGAGAAGCATATAAATTACCAGAAGGCCAGCAATAGCAACTAATACCCACATATTCAATTGGGCAATACGATCAAAATCAATAGTATAATCCAGAATCTGGAATTCCATATTATCAATTTGACTCCTGAATGGAATATCAATACTATCTGAAAAATTTGATAATCCAACAGCAAACAGTCCCAAAATCCACAAAGATTTATTCCGCCAGGCAACCTTGAATGCTGTTCCTACTATTTCGCCATAATCCATAATTAATCCCTTTAACTGAATACCTCACTTATGTTAAGATATTCAAATCTCATTAATGATAGCAATATTAAATTAAAAAAAGTTATTTTTGAAACTTGCTTGAGCCAGTCCGATATTTTTTCTTGCGGTATAACATTTAAACGGAGGGTCATTTTATGACGCAGACATTAAGATTATTTGGAATTTTGTTTATCATAGCATTGCTTGTCATCAGCGGATGCAGTAAAAAGCAGGAAGCGGAACCAAAAGTTGAAACCACCACTGAACTGGCTGAAGAAGAATCAAACAAAGACAGTTTGGTATTGGAAATGATTAGCGAAGATTCAATCTCGGTTTTTGATTTACTCGATCAAAAACATGACCTGGAAATTAAAAAATCTGCAATGGGTGCCTTTATAATAGCCATTGATTCAATTAAAAACAGTGAGGGGATTTTCTGGGTTTATTCTGTGAATGGCAAAATGGGTCAGATGGCCAGCGATAATTATTTCACCAAACCGGGCGACACCGTTAGATGGCACTTCCAGTTTTTTAACAAATAGCCACAGTGATTTATCACAAAGCGTTATATCATGTTGGTTAATATTTATGGTGAATAACTTTTGCAAAGATTTCCCTTGGTGACCCACCATTTAGGGCGTGTTGAAAAAGTTAACAATGATATAAAACCTTTTATTCTTGTCATTCCCGACCTGATCGGGAATCCATCTATCTCTTTAAAATTCAATATCTTAAATGGATCCCCAATCAAGTTGGGGATGACAGGAAGAATGAG
>DAOWMZ010000180.1 GCA_030642845.1 Candidatus Zixiibacteriota bacterium | reverse complement strand
GATAATTGTCATTGTCAGGCATCAGTCGGATTTTGTTTTGGGTCAAACGGAGCCTTCGCACCATAAACTCCCCGTTGAGAATGACAATCACCACCCGATCATAAGTTGGCTTGAGAGAGCGGTCAACAATTAGAATATCTTCGGACTGGATCCCCGCCCCTGACATAGAATCGCCGGTGACCCGCAGATAAAAAGTGGCCGAGGGATGTTTGATAAAAAACTCATTCAGGTCGAGTCCTTTTTTCATGTAGTTGGCAGCCGGTGATGGAAACCCGACACAGGCAGTGGAATCCCGCTTGTCATCGGTCATCTTTGTTGAGGCCGTTTCTCCCTTCTCGGGTCTGAAAATTTTTGTGATTTTCGCTTCCATATTACATAAATAATCAAAACAGAGAGAGAGTAAATCACATTAGAGGTGTCCAAACTCACAAATAACCAAAAAAGAAGCTGTCAAAAGACCTTGACTTAGGGTATAATAATAAATTCTTTAATTGTTAGAGTTTTTAGCTGAAATATGCTTAACCTATATGATGATAAAGAAGTGTGCCAATGGCACCGTTCGAAACAATTGAATTGGAATAAACGTATAAACCATAAAAGAATATCGGAGGAAGGGACAATATGAAATTGTCCGATCGAGAACAGGATGGGATTGTCATTCTTGAGCCCAAAGGTAAAATAATGGGCGGTCCGGATGCTACCCTGCTGAATGACAAGTTGCATGAAATAATTGAAGCCGGCCAAAAACGGGTGGTCATAGATCTGTCCCAAGTGAACTGGATGAACTCCACCGGCCTGGGAATTCTTATTTCTACATTAACAACTCTGCGCAACAATGACGGAGAGCTCAAGCTGGCCAATGTAACTGAGAAAATACAATCATTGCTGGTTATAACAAAATTGGCGCCGGTTTTTGACTCATTTGATACAATCGACGATGCAGTTAAAGCCTTTAAGTAAAGGTAGCCATGGTTAGAGCTTAACTTGAAAAATTACGGCAGGTGGGACTATAGTCAGACCTGCCATTTTTTTAGGAGATGATAAATATATGGACAAACCTGAAATCAGTGGGAACACGATTAAAATCCCCCCAAGTCATAAGTTCCTGGCTGATGTTGACAATTTCCTAGAAAGTATATTGCGAGAGTATAAAACCGAAGATTCGGTTATTGCTGATATAGCTATTTCTGTCTCAGAGCTGGTAAACAACGCGGTGACTCATGGCCGAAAAGCAGGCAACGGCAACCCGGTAACGGTTGAAATCAATCATCAGAACAATAAGATCAAGGTTTCAGTCACTGACAACGGCAGCGGATTTAACCCCGATGAACTTGATGATCCACTGGCGGATGAAAACCTCTTGAAAGAAGTTGGGCGCGGTCTTTTTATAGTACGATCCCTGATGGATACGGTTGATATTCAAACTACCAATCAAGGGACAACAATTAGTATAACGAAAACTATTCAATAATTTTTTATTAGCGATCCAAAATATGGACATAGAACTGGTAAAAATAATTATCTACATTTTCACTGGAGGATTTCTCTCTTTCCTGGCTATCACGATTGTGCGTGATAATCTCGGAAACAGGTTAAACCGCGTTACCAGTGCTATGTTATTATTTGCAGGATTGGGTCCTCTTTTTCTGACTCTCGCTACAATTATACATCAATCCCCTCAGGCATCGACCGGCTTTACAGATTCAAACTTATTTAATATGCAGCATATCTGGGAATTTTTCTTCCCCCTGCTCTTGCTCTTTTCATGGATATTTCCCGAAGACCGGCTTCGGGAATTCAGACACCCCGGACTGAAGTATCTAATATTTATTCCACAGGTAATACACTTGCTTCTAATGCTCTTTTTCACCACGATTGCCGATCTATTGAGTTCATTTGCAATCGATCCCGATGCTACCGGATTCTCCAAAATCATTCTGGTTCCGGCTTCGTATTTATTCTCATTTCTGCTGTTGATTATCAGTTTTATACGCAATAATCATATTGCCATATTCGGCTCACTAAATATACTGTATATTCTGACTGCCATTTATTTTTTAGAGTCGAGTCGAAAACTTGTCACAAATCCGCGGTTGATTACGCAAACCCGAATGGTTTTTCACGGCATAAGATTCAGTGTTGGAATATATGCTCTTACCTTTCTGGGTAGTTTATTGTTTCAAAAATTATTCTCCGATACTCTGTTATCTGCATCATATATGCTATCCAGTCTCACGATAGCCGGTATCTTTGCTTATGCGACTATTCGCTACCAATTGCTTGATGTTCGCTTGAAGTTCCGCCAATCATTCGTCTATACTATCACCTCAGCATTACTAGTAGGAATTTATATCATACTGGTTTTAAAATCAGAAACAATTTTACAGCCGTTTTTTGGTGCTCAATCAGAAGTTCTCAGCTATGCCTTCATTATCCTGTTATTGCTCCTTTTCCAACCCATCAATGGGTTCATCGACAGTATATTAAAATCACTTTTTATTCGTACCAGAACCGACCATAGTACTATTATTGAACGCTTCTCACGCCAGGTAATTTCATTGTTTGATCCCAAAAAACTGAGACAAATTATTGAAGATACACTGAAAACATCATTGTTGGTTGAAAAAGTATATTTTGTATTATTTGATGATGAAATCGGAGAATATGCTATTCTCCAAAGTGATGATTTCTCAAAAAGAGTCGCATTGGACCGTGATGATTTGATGCTCAGAGGAATAAACCTTCTCGATTCCCCAACCTACCTTCATTCTCTTTCTGATTATATGGCGGACTCTCAATTAGCCAATGCTCTTAATGAACGAAAAGTACGGTTGGTGCTCCCGATGAAAGATGCCAATCATATGTTGGGATTTATAGCATTAACCGATAAAGTAGCCGGGTATAGGTACTCTACAGATGATTTTAATCTATTAGGTGTTTTATCCAACCAGATGGTGACAGCTCTAACTAATGCAAGATTGTATGTTGATTCTCTGGAACGCACTCGCCTTCAGAAAGAAGTATCGATGGCCCGTCAGATTCAGCTGGATCTGCTGCCATCCTTTCCACCTGATATAGAGACAATAGCTATCTCTGTTCATTCGACTCCTTCAAGAACAGTCGGAGGGGATTTCTATGATTTCATTAAAATCGATGAAGACCATATTGGGATTGTGATCGCCGATGCATCGGGAAAAGGAATGCCAGCAGCTCTGATGATAGCCCAGATTCAAGCTATCATTCATAGTGAAGTTAATAATGGTAATCGTATTTCAACAATGATGAAAAATATGAATCAATTGGTCGCTGAAGCTACTTCGCCGGAAAAATATGTCACCCTCTTTTATGGTGAGCTGAATACTAAACAGGGAGAATTTCATTATTGCAATGCCGGTCACAATTATCCTATTCTGGCTCGTTCCAATGGGGATATGGAGTTATTAACCACCGGTGGTCCGATAATAGGTGCATTGCTTAATATGGAATATACATCAACTTCAGTACGGCTCGGCCCTGAGGATATACTCTTCTTATATACCGATGGTCTTTCAGAGGCAATGGATAAAGATGAAAACGAATTTGGCGAAAAACGAGTAAGAGATCTGGTCTGTGAAAATCGACAACAAGAAGCTTGTGATATTTTAGATAACATTATTAAAGAAGTCAGAGCGTATGATAATACATATCCTCCACGCGATGACACTACTATAATCTCATTAAAAACAAATAGTAAGCTGGTGACTACTAATGTCTGATAAATTCAAAGATTTTGATGAAGAGAAACTGTTTGAACGAAAAAACAAATTTTGTGGTTTCAAATACTGCCCCCTGTGCGGAAACAACCTGGAAAAGAAGATGACCGACGGACAGTTCCGCATGATTTGCAGCAATACCGAATGCGGTTATGTTTTTTACCAAAATCCCATTCCTGCTGCCGGAGCGGTTATTATTAAAGATGATAAAATATTATTAGTCAAAAGAGCGCATCCACCAAGAATCGGTTGGTGGTGTTTCCCGGCCGGTTTTATGGAATGGGGAGAACACCCACGGGAAACAACTATCAGAGAAGTTAAAGAAGAGACCGGGCTGGATGTTAAGCTGGGTGATTTTTTCGAAGTCTATTCCGGTAATGATGACCCAAGAACCAATGCGATATTGCTACTCTACCTGGCGGAAGTAACCGGCGGAAAATTAGAAGCAAATGATGATGCCGAAGAAGTTCGTTTTTTCAGTTTTGATAATCTCCCCGATAAAATTGCTTTCGAATCGCATATCCAGGCATTGGCTGATTATAACAAACGTTTTCGTTAAGAAGATATCAAAACAATGAAATCATCATTTGGGAAAAAACTTTTTCGCCTCCTTTTGTTATTTGCTCTTTTACCATCAATAATGCTTATCTTTGCAGGTTTCTACCTCTCTACTGAAAATCTGTGGCTGGATAAAAACGATCAAGATGTTTATTTCCTGAGATTAACAGAATACTCACACAATAATATTTTTGATTATCTGAATAATGATATAAAAAGTTTCTTAAATGAGATGGATTCAAATCCTGTTTTTGGTGATTTTCTGTTCATCATATCAGATACAGAAACAATAATAATCAAAGGGAAACAGGTTTTATCTGAGCAGTTAATTAACCAAATCAGTGAAGCCTCAGTTTCACGAGAAAAAGGGCTATTTGAAACAGATAGCGTTATCTATCAATATTCTTCTCTGACAAATACAGAAAATCTTAGAATATATGCCGGGATTCTACATAACCAGGAATATATATCATTGATAGCCGCTTATCAGGCAAACAGAGCCGCTCAATCATCAACCAGACAACTAAACAACAAATATTTAATCTTCATAGGGGTTTTGTTTGTTATTTTAGCCATTATTACACTAATGCTTGCATACTATTTTTCATCGAAGATTTCCAAAAACATATCACGACCTTTGGTAGATTTGGCCATAGCTGCCAATGCAATCTCCGAAGGCAATTTTAAACAGCAGGTAAAGTTATCAGGATCATCGGAGATGGTCTCCCTTATTTCAAACTTCAACGAAATGGCTTATAAACTGGAACAAACAACAGCCCGTTTAACTCAGAGTGAAAGAGTCGCTGCATGGCGGCATATCGCCCGAAGATTCGCCCACGAATTAAAAAACCCATTGCAGCCAATTCTTATTTCGCTTTATCAAATTG